>NZ_DBHIHF010000003.1:86830-138629 GCF_057248925.1 Stomatobaculum sp. | reverse complement strand
GGATGTCGCGGCTGCCGTGCTGCTCTGGCTGTCCGTGCCCTCCGGCGCGGTGAGCTGCGCCTCGCTGCTTGCGGAAGTGCTGTAAGCGGCAGGGTTTGCGCTGTGTCCGGCCACCTTTGCAAAGGCAGGGACAGGCGCCTGTAAGGTCATTGAGGCAGAGAGCACCAGGGCCGCGCCTCGTTTCAGATTAAGTTTCATACCTTGGGATACCTCCTGAAATCAGAGTCAATCAATACAGTTGAGAAGCGGAGCTGACATAGCGTGCGAAACAGCCCGCGATGCGCAGAGCGCAACATAGAACTCATAGTATCTTAACATATTGCGTCAACCGCCGCAGTGAAAAGACGGTGTTTAATTCTGACGGTTTTCTTACAGTTTGGGCTTTTCTCAGTCCGGATAGCGAAGCTGCGACGGCCGCGGCGCGTTCAGGGCGCGCTCCAGGTAGCGGCGGGCCTCCCATTTTGCCATCGGCAGGTTCATGTCGAGATAGTTGCCGCAGTCGCGCGCGGCAGCCCCCGGTACCTCGCCCGTGAAGTCCGCGACAAAGCGGAAGAGCTCGCGGAGCAGAGGCAGAATGTCGGCAGGCTCATAGTCGCCGCGGAGCAGGAGATAAAAGCCGGTGCGGCAGCCCATGGGGCCGAAGTAGAGGACGCGCGCGCCGAAGTCCGCATGGTTCCGAAGGAAGGTCGCGCCGAGGTGTTCGAGCGTGTGGACTTCCGCGGTGTTCATGACGGGCTCCTTATTCGGCGCAGTCATGCGGAGATCGAAGGTCGTGACCGTCTCGTGGCTGACCGCATCTTTCCGGGATACATAGACGCCGGGTTCCAAGTTCAGGTGATTGACAGTAAAGCTCGTGATTTTTTCCATGTGTAGCCTCCTCTTGCGGGCGCCGTGTCAGCGCGGTCCGCTCCCTGATTGACATTCTTGATAGTTATGGTAAAGTTTTAGCCTAACACAGTAAAATTCGGAATGCAAGCGCAGTGCGCGGAAGGATGGGAATATCGATGGAGACAAGAGAAGTGAGACGTATATTGGTGACGGCAATCGGCTCCTTTGCGGCACCCGCCGTGATCCGGGAGTTAAAGAAAGAGGGCTGCTATGTCGTCGGAACGGATGTCAATCCGGCGGAACTGCTCTCGGAGAGCACGGAAGTGCAGGCGTTTTATCAGCTGCCGCGCTGTGACGCGCGGGAGGAATATCTGCAGAAACTCGGAGCAGTGATTCGGCGGGAACAGATCGACGGCATTTTGCCGCTGACCGATGCAGAGCTCGATGTGCTCGGCGCGGACACGGAGCAGCTCGGAGGCGCCCTTTTGCTCGCGCCGTCCGGAGAACTGTTGCAGCGCGCGCGCCACAAGAAGCAGAGCAAGGAGGCAGCGGAGGCGGTGTTTCGCCGTGCGGGAAACGAGCGCTTTGTGACGATTCCGACCTTCCGCATGCCGCACCGCACGGAGGAGGAGAGAGAACAGTGGCTGCTCCGCCACATGCCGCTTATCTTAAAGCCGGACAACGGCAGAAGCTCGGAGGGCGTGTTCCGCATCGGCAACCGCGAGGCGCTGACGCGCGCGCTCCTCGAACTTCGCATGCTCGGCCGGGCGGAAGGCTATCTCGCGCAGCCTTTTATTTCGGGCCGCGTGGTCTGTGTGGATACGATCCGGGACAGCGTAGGGCATACGCTCGCGCTCGCGCGGGAGGAGTATATCCGGACGCCGCGCGGGGCCGGTCTCTCGGTGCAGGTGTTCCGGGACAGCGAGCTCGAGGCGATTTGCGGGGCACTCGCGGCGGAACTCGGCGTCATCGGCTGTGTGAACTTTGAGTTTATTAAGGATGCGGGCGGCAAGTACCATTTCCTCGAGTGCAACCCGCGCTTTTCGGGCGGCATCGGTTTTTCGGAGCGGGCCGGTCTTCCCGCCGTGCGGCTGCATCTGTCGGCTTGGCGCGGTGAGAGCATTCCGGAGGACGCAACGGAGCAGATTACGCCCGGCTGGCAGGTCAAGAAATATATAGAAGTGGTAACAAAAGAGTGATATAGTAAAAAAGCGCAGTTATGCTTCTGCTGCGCTTTTTTGGCGAAGAGAAAACAAGACGCCACGGGAGGAATATGGACGAGAAGAAGAAACGAAACAGGCATGTCGCGCTGATAGTCCTGATTTTGTTGCTTGGCATCGCAAACGGGAAGCGGCTCCACGACCGGAGCGCGCATATCAAGCGATATGCGGAGATGCCGACGGCGGTTGCGGCCGAGACCAAGGCAGCGGAGACAACGGCGGCGGCAGGAGAAGAAAGCACGGCGGCGGCTCTGCCGGAGCAGGATGCGGATGCGGCGCGCGTCATTGACTTTGCGGCGCTCAAGGCCAAGAATCCGGATGTGGTCGCATGGCTCTATGTGCCGGGTACCGATGTCAACTACCCGATTCTGTACCGCGAGGCGGACAACGAATATTATCTGCGCCGCGATATCGACGGCCGAGAGGGCTCGTATGACGGCGTTTTCCTGGACGGCGACGATACCCCGGATTTTTCGAAGCTCCAGAATCTGATGTACGGTCATCACATGAAAAACGGCACCATGTTCACACCGCTCGTCAATTTCAAGAAAAAGAGTTTCTTTGAGGCGCATCAGAGAGTGTATCTCTACACGCCGGAGCACACCTATATTTTAAAGCCGCTCGCCGCGCTCTACACGGACGCGGGCGAGGATAAGCGCCGCATCGAGTTTTCGGACCGCCGGGAGTTCAACGCCTATGTGGATCAGATGACGAAGGGCTGCGAGTTCCGCGATTTGCCGGCGGAGGGCATAGACAAACTGTTCTCGTTTGTCACCTGCTCCTATGAGTTTAACGACGCGCGCACCATCCTCTATTGCTACGAGGTGGATGCGGCGGGCAATCCGGTCAAACCGGCTGCCATCGAAAAGCAACCGTAACAGCAGGCAACATAAGAACCGGGCATCACCCAAAACTACCAGCAGGGGGAGAGGCAACATGAAGGGAATTGTACTCGCCGGAGGTTCCGGCACGCGGCTTTATCCGCTGACCAAGGTTACCAGTAAGCAGTTGCTTCCGGTTTACGACAAACCGATGATTTACTATCCGCTCTCCGTCTTGATGACGGCGGGCATCCGGGACATTCTGATTATTTCGACACCGGAGGATACACCGCGCTTTGAGGAACTCCTCGGCGACGGCAGCCAGTTCGGACTCTCGCTCTCCTATACGGTGCAGCCGAGCCCGGACGGTCTCGCGCAGGCGTTTCTGCTCGGCGAAGACTTTATCGGCGACGACCGCGTCGCGATGATACTCGGCGACAATATTTTCGCGGGTAACGGCTTAAAGGAGCAGCTGCTCCGCGCCGCGGGGCGAGAGCAGGGCGCAACCGTGTTCGGCTACTATGTGGACGACCCGGAGCGCTTCGGCATTGTGGAGTTCGACAAGGTAGGGCGCGCGGTCTCCATCGAGGAGAAGCCGGAGAAGCCGAAGTCGAACTACTGTGTGACGGGACTTTACTTCTATGATCGCCGCGTGGTCGAGTTTGCGAAGAGCTTAAAGCCGAGTGCGCGCGGTGAACTCGAAATCACCGACTTGAACCGCCTCTACCTGGAAAAGGGCGAGCTCGAGGTGAATTTGCTCGGACAGGGCTTCACTTGGCTTGACACAGGCACGCACGAGTCGCTCGTCGAGGCGACCAACTTTGTCTATACGATTGAGACCCACCAGCACAGAAAGATCGCCTGCCTCGAGGAAATCGCCTACTTAAACGGCTGGATTTCCGGCGAGCAGCTCGCGGCGGCGGCAGAGTCCATGCGGAAGAACGAGTACGGCAAGTACTTGCGAGACGTTCTGGACGGCAAATATCTGGTACAGTAAACAGGCGAGAGAGGACAGAGAGATGAAAATAGTAGTGACAGGCGGCGCAGGTTTTATCGGCAGCAACTTCGTGCAGTACGAGGTGAATCGCTATCCGGAGGATGAGATCATCAACCTGGATCTCCTCACCTATGCGGGCAATCTGGAGAGCGTTGCGCCGGTCGCGGATAAGAAGAACTACCGTTTTGTGCGCGGCGATATCGCGGACAGAGCGTTTGTCTTTGATTTCTTCGAGAAGGAGAAGCCGGACATTGTGATTAACTTTGCGGCGGAGTCCCATGTGGACCGCAGCATCACGGATCCGGAGGTCTTTGTGCGCACGAACGTGGTCGGCACGACGACCTTGCTCGATGCCTGCCGCACCTACGGCATAAAGCGGTATCATCAGGTTTCGACCGATGAAGTCTACGGCGACCTGCCCCTGGACCGCCCGGACCTCTTCTTCACCGAGGAGACGCCACTCCACACTTCGTCGCCCTATTCGAGCGCGAAGGCGGCGGCCGATCTCTTTGTGCAGGCCTACCACAGAACCTACGGGCTGCCGGTGACCATCAGCCGCTGCTCGAATAACTACGGCCCCTACCACTTCCCGGAGAAGCTGATTCCGCTCGTCATCAGCCGTGCGCTGAACAACGAGGAGGTTCCGGTCTACGGCGAGGGCAAGAATGTGCGCGACTGGCTCTATGTGACGGATCACTGCTCGGCAATCGACCTCGTGGTACGCAAGGGCAGAGTCGGCGAGGTCTATAACATCGGCGGCCACAACGAGAGAAGCAATCTCGAGGTCGTGCAGACCATACTCCGCGCGCTGAATAAGCCGGAGAGTCTGATTCACTTTGTGAAAGACCGCCCGGGTCACGACCTCCGCTATGCGATGGACCCGACCAAGATTGAGACCGAGCTCGGCTGGAAGCCGGAGTACACCTTCGACACCGGCATCCCGGTCACAATCGACTGGTACCTGAATCACCGCGACTGGTGGGAGCACATTGTGAGCGGCGAGTATCAGAAGTATTTTGAGAAGATGTACGGGGAGCGTCTCTGATGCGCGCCCTGGTGACCGGCGTCGCGGGTCAGCTGGGCCACGATGTCGTGAATGAACTGCTGCGTCGCGGCGAAGAGGTGATCGGCTCCGATCTTGCGGCAACATACAGCGGCGTACAGGACGGCACGGCGGTCACGACTTGCCGCTATGTACCGCTCGACATCACGGACCGCGCGGCGGTAGAGCGTGTGATGCGCGAAGTGAAGCCGGACGTGCTGATTCACTGCGCGGCCTGGACAGCTGTGGATGCCGCGGAAGATGCCGACAAGCGCGAGCTGGTTCAGAAAATCAACGGACTCGGCACCGAATACCTTGCGGCGGCCTGCCGCGAGATCGACGCGAAGATGATGTACATCAGCACCGACTATGTTTTCTCCGGACAGGGAACCGCGCCCTGGGAGCCGGATTGCCGCGAGTTCGACCCGCAGAATGTCTACGGCATGACCAAGCTCTACGGCGAGGAAGCGGTGCGGCAGCAGCTCAGCAAGTATTTCATTGTTCGCATCGCCTGGGTCTTCGGTGTGAACGGCAATAACTTTATCAAGACCATGCTCCGCGTCGGCGCGACCCACCCGGAGCTCCGCGTGGTCGACGACCAGATCGGCACGCCGACCTATACGCTGGATTTGGCGGTTCTGCTCGCAGATATGGTCGAGACCGAGAAGTACGGCACCTATCACGCGACCAATGAGGGCGGCTATATCTCCTGGTATGAGTTCGCAAAGGCGATTTTCAAAGAGGCGGGGATGGACACCAAGGTCACCCCGGTCACGACGGCGGAATACGGGCAGTCGAAGGCAGTTCGCCCGTTTAACAGCCGTCTCGAGAAGAAGAAGTTGACAGAGCAGGGCTTTACACCGCTGCCCGACTGGCGGGACGCTTTGCGCCGCTATGTGAAACTGCTTCGGGAGGAAGCGTAATGGGCAAGTATTTCGGAACGGACGGATTTCGCGGCGAGGCAAATGTCGAACTCACGCCGATGCACGCCTATCAGGTGGGTCGCTATCTCGGCTGGTACTACGGACAGAAGCATACGGACGGCGCGCGTTGCCAGATTGCGATCGGCAAGGACACGCGCCGCTCGAGTTACATGCTCGAGGATGCACTCTCGGCGGGGCTCACGGCCTCGGGTGCGGATGTGTACCTCCTGCATGTGACGCCGACCCCGAGTGTCGCCTATGTGGTGCGGACCGAGGGCTTTGACGCCGGCATCATGATCAGCGCGAGCCACAATCCGTTTTACGACAACGGCATCAAGCTCTTAAACGGCAACGGCGAGAAGATGGAAGAGTCCGTCATTGAAGCAATCGAAGCCTGGATTGACGGAACCCCGGCGGAACTGCCGCTCGCGCGCCGCGAGAACATAGGCCGCACGACAGACTTCTCGGCGGGACGCCACCGCTACATCGGCCATCTGATTTCGCTCGCGACGCGCTCGTTTAAGAACATGAAAGTGGCGCTCGACTGCGCGAACGGCTCGGCTTCGAGCATTGCGAAGAATGTGTTCGACGCGCTCGGCGCGACAACGGTTGTGATTCACGCGGAGCCGAACGGCACAAACATTAACCTCGGTTGCGGCTCGACGCACATCGAGAATCTGATTGAGACCGTCAAGCGGGAGCACTGCGACATCGGCTTCGCCTTTGACGGCGATGCGGACCGCTGCCTCGCGGTCGATGAGAACGGCGAGCTCGTGGACGGCGACCGCATTCTCTACATCTGCGGTAAGTACATGAAGCAGCGCGGCGAACTCGCAAACAACCGCATCGTGACGACAATTATGTCGAATCTCGGGCTTTACAAAGCGCTCGAGCGCGAGGGTATTGCCTACGAGAAGACCAAGGTCGGCGACAAATATGTCTACGAGGAGATGCAGCGGAGCGGCGACCGCCTCGGCGGCGAGCAGTCCGGCCATATCATCTTCGCGAAGTACGCGACGACGGGCGACGGCATGGTGACGGCACTGAAACTCATGGAAGTACTGATGGAGACCAAGGCGCCGCTCTCGAGACTTGCGGGCGAGGTCACGATTTATCCGCAGCGACTTCAGAATGTCGCGGTCAGAGACAAGGCGGCGGCCGAGACCAATGCGGCCGTTCTTGCGGCGGTCAGGCAGGAAGAAGAGGCGCTTGCTGGCGACGGCAGAGTGCTGCTCCGCGCGAGCGGCACGGAGCCGGTGATTCGCGTGATGGTCGAGGCGTCGAGCGAGGCGCTCTGCGACG
Organism: Stomatobaculum sp.; assembly: GCF_057248925.1. Lineage (NCBI taxonomy): Bacteria > Bacillati > Bacillota > Clostridia > Lachnospirales > Lachnospiraceae > Stomatobaculum > Stomatobaculum sp. The sequence continues at coordinate 131,496 of NZ_DBHIHF010000003.1, read as the reverse complement.
AGACGGTTGAACGCCTTGTCGGCGTGATAGCGGCCGAGGGACTCACGCTCTAGGCCTGAGACCGCGATACAGGAATTAGAGTCAAAGTAGTTTGTTTTACAGAATTTCGGAAGGAGAGAGTTATGTATCATATCGAGAGATATCAACGGAACCCGGTCGTTCATTTCCCTGAGCGCGAGTGGCCGAACCGTGAAATCGAGAAGGCACCCATCTGGTGTTCGGTCGATTTACGGGACGGCAACCAGGCGCTCGTGGAGCCCATGGTCGTCGAGGAGAAGACTGAGATGTTCAATCTCCTACTAAAGCTGGGCTTCAAGGAAATCGAGATCGGCTTTCCGGCGGCCTCTCAGATTGAGTTTGACTTTCTCCGTCTGCTTGCGCTGCGGAAGATGATTCCGGCGGATGTGCATGTCCAGGTACTCACGCAGTGCCGCGAGCATCTGATCCGCAGAACCTTTGAGGCAATCGAGGGCATTCCGAATCCGATCGTGCACATCTACAATTCGACCAATACGCTGCAGCGAGACGTGGTTTTCCACGCGAGCCGCGAGGAGATCAAGCAGATTGCCGTGGACGGCGTCAAGACGGTCAAGGCCTGCATGAAAGAGTTCGGGCGCGACGACATCATCCTCGAGTACTCTCCGGAGAGCTTCATGGGGACCGAGCTCGACTTTGCGCTCGAGGTCTGTGAGGCGGTTCTCGATGAGTGGGGCATGGCGACGCCGGAAAAGAAGGTCATCATCAACCTCCCGCTGACGGTCGAGATGAACACGCCGAATGTGTACGCCGATCAGGTTGAGTGGATGGTGCGCCGTTTTAAGAATCGCGATTCGATTGTGGTCAGCATTCACCCGCACAACGACCGCGGCACCGGTGTCGCGGCGACCGAGCTCGCGCTGCTCGCGGGCGCGGACCGTGTCGAGGGCACGCTCTTCGGAAACGGCGAGCGCACCGGCAACGTGGACATTCTGACCGTGGCTTACAACATGTATTCGCAGGGCATAGAGCCGCATCTCAATATCTCGAACGAGAAGGAGATTGCGGAGGTCTATGAGCGCTGCACGAAGATGAGCATACCGCCGCGCCACCCGTACGCGGGCGAGCTCGTGTTCACGGCCTTCTCCGGCTCTCACCAGGATGCCATCAGCAAGGGTATGCAGGCGATGCGGGAGCGGAACAACCCCTACTGGCAGGTGCCCTATCTCCCGATCGACCCGAGCGATATCGGCAGAGTCTATCAGCCGGTGGTCCGCATCAACTCCCAGTCCGGCAAGGGCGGCGTTGCCTTCATCATGGATACCTTCTACGGGTTCCGGCTGCCGAAGGGCATGCACAAGGAGTTCGCGGATATCATCCAGGCGCTCTCCGAGAAGCAGGGTGAAATTGCGCCGGAGGAAATTTACGCCGAGTTCCAGCGCTCATACCTCGACCGCAAGGAGCCGCTGCACTTCAAGAAGTGCGTGATTTCGGACAACGGTCTCGAGGAGGGCGAGTTCTCGACCCGCGCTGTCTGCACCTACACCTTAAACGGCGAGGAGCGGCAGTTTGAGGGCGTCGGCAACGGCCCGATTGATGCGGTGCGCCACGGCCTCGCGGAGGCACTGGGCCTGCAGATTCGCATTCTCGACTACTCCGAGCACGCGCTGCGCCAGGGTTCCAACGCGCAGGCGGCCTCCTACATCCACATGCTGGATGAGAAGAGCGGACGCACGACCTACGGTGTCGGTATCTCGAGCAACATCACGAGAGCTTCGCTCCGCGGTATTTTCTCGGCGGTAAACCGTCTGTTCTACTAAAAAGCTGATTTCATACAGCCCGGCGCGTTCCGGGCTGTTTCCATAGGAGGGGATGCGGATGAACGTGGTCTATGTCACGAACGAGGCGTATGCGCAGCACTTTGCGGTCTCGTTCGCCTCGCTCTGCGACTGCAATCCGGACGAAGAGAAACTCACGGTCTATCTGCTGGACACCGGCATACGGCCGGAGACAGCGAAGAAGTTACAGGCACTCGCAGCCGATTTCGGGCGGGAACTGATTCTTCTGCCCTGTGAGGATCTGGAAGAGCGTTTTCCGGAGCGGCCTGACACCGGGAGATTCAATCTGAGCACGCTGGGGCGCTTTTTCCTCGGGGAACTGTTGCCTTCCGAAGTGAAGCGCGTCCTCTATCTGGACTGCGACACCGTGGTGCAGCGGAGCCTGCACCGCATGTATACAGCGAATCTTCACGGCGCGCTGCTCGCGATGGCGGAGGAGCCGACCATCTACCACGAGGTCAAGGCGTATCTCGGGATACGGCCGGAAGCGCCCTATTTCAATGCGGGCGTCATGCTTGTGGACCTCGCGCGCTGGAGAGCGGAGGACATCGGCAGACAGCTGCTCGACTATTACGGGACCATCGCGCCCTACTGCCTCTTTCAGGACCAGGACGCAATCAACGGGCTCCTTCGGGGGCGCATTGCAACCTTGCACCCCGCCTATAATTTCATCACCAATTATTATTACTTTTCCTATGCGTCGCTCGAGGTCTTTTCGCCGGCCTACCGGAAAATCGGAGAGCGGCGTTTCGAGGCGGCAAAGCGGCACCCGGCGATTCTTCACTACGCGGGAGATGAGAGACCCTGGAGGCAGGGCGCCTATAACCCCTACGGGAGGGCCTATCTCTGGTATCTCGCGCGGACACCCTGGAAGGATGCGGCGCCGGAGGGCGGCAAGCAGGCGTATCTTCTCTGCTACCACGGCATGAATCTCCTGACGCGACATTTCCCCTCGCTCCGCTTTGCCATCGGACGGCGCTATGTGAAAAAGAGTGCGGAGGAGAGAAGGCGGAAGATGCGGGAGGCGGGAAAGGTATGAGAGAGCGCACAGCGGCCGTAGTGGTCAATTACAACGACAGCGAGACCACGCTCGCACAGATACGGCGCATCCGGGACTATGCAGAGCTGGACCGGATTATCGTGGTCGACAATGCCTCGACGGACCGGAGCCTCTCGGCGCTTCGGGCGGTTGCGGGCGGGAAGGTCACAGTGCTCGCGGCAAAGAGAAACGGCGGCTACGGCGCGGGCAATAATCTCGGCATCCGCTATGCGGCGAAAAAGGGCATACAATATGCGCTGATTGCGAATCCGGACGCGGAATTCACGGCGTCCTGCCTCGCAGCGCTCGTCGCGGCGATGCGGGCAAATCCGGCAATCGCCGTGCTCGCGCCGGTGCAGGTGAATCCCTCCCACGGAAAAGCGGCAGAACTGCCGGGGAGCCGCGCGAATGTGCTTTCCGGTGCGGCGGCGTTTCCGCTCCGGTCCTGGCTCCCGGACCTCCTCGAGGCGGGGCCGGTCGCGCGGCGTCTGTTTACGCCGCTCCTGCATTATCCGAAACGTCACTACCGCGCAAAACTGGCGCCGGTCGACTGTGTGCCGGGTTCGCTGCTTCTCGTGGAGATAGAGCGCTTTCTCGCGGCGGGCGGCTACGACGAGCGCGTGTTTCTCTACGAGGAAGAGTATATTTTGGGACAGCGGATGCGGCGGATCGGTGCGGAGACAGCGCTGCTCACGACGGAGCACTATCTCCACCGTCACGCGGCGAGCATAGGCAAGAGTTACCGGCGGGCACTCGACCGGCAGAGGCTCAGGGAGAGGGCAATGCGCTTCTACTTCCGGCACTACCTCGGCTGCGGGAGAGCAAAGCTCCTCTTCACGGAACTCTACTTTGCGCTGATACGGTTCGAAATCTTTTTGACGGGCGGGGGGAAATGAACGGAATCGGCAGTTTTTTCATCGGGAGCGACCGAAATATCGCAAAGCGCAATGTGCTCTGGAACATGGCCGGTTCCTTTATCTATGCGCTGACCAGCATGCTGCTCGGCGCAGTGGTCACGCGGACACTCGGGGCGGCGGCCGGCGGCATCTTCTTCTTTGCCTTTTCGACCTTTGGGCAGCAGATTTTCATTGTCGCCTACTTCGGCATGCGCCCGGTGCAGGTGACGGATGCGGGAGAGCAGGCGACCTTCGGCGAGTACCGGGCGTTCCGGCTGCTAAGCTGCGCAGCGGCAGTGCTTTCGACACTCGGCTACGGGTTCCTGCTCAGCGCGCCCGGTGAGGCGCGGACCGTGCTCTTTCTGACGGCGGGCTATAAAATTCTGGACGGCTTTGCCGACTGCTACGACTCGGAATTTCAGCGGCAGGGGAGACTGTATCTCGCCGGAAAGAGCAATGCGTTCCGCACGCTCGGCAGTGTCGCGGTCTTCTTGGGGCTGCTCTTTGCAACACGCTCTCTGTCTGTCGCCTGCCTCGGCGCCCTCATCGGGCAGGCGGGCATGATTCTGCTCTGTTGCGTCGCGCCGCTTTCCTGCCTGCCGAACGTGAGAACGGAGCGCCGCAGAGGGTATATCCGGAATCTCTTCGAAAAGAGTCGCTGGCTGTTTCTCGGCGCGTTTCTGGATCTCTACATCTTTGCGGCAAGTAAGTATGCGGTGAACCGCTATCTCACGGCGGCGGACAACAGCTACTATACGACCATTTTCATTCCGACCTCCGTCATCAACCTCATGGCGAACTTTGTGATACGCCCGGTGCTGACGCTGCTCTCCGAGCAGCGGGAGCGGGGCGACAAGGCGGCGTTTCAGGCGACAGTCGCAAAAATCGGCGGTCTGATTTTCGTGCTGACCTTGCTAGGCGCAGGGCTCGCCTGGCTGCTCGGCATCCCGGTACTCTCGCTCTTAGTCGGCGCGGAGGCAGGAAAAGCGCTCAGGGGACTCAGGACGGAACTTTTACTTGTGATTCTCGGCGGCGGCTTTTATGCGCTCTTAAATCTGTTATACTATTGTCTGGTGATTCTCGAGCGGCAGGGACTGATTTTCCTCATCTATGTGCTCGGGACGGGACTCGCCTGGCTCAGCGCGGAGCAGGGGGTGCAGCGCTTCGGTATGCGCGGCGCGGCGCTCTCGTACTGCGGCATGATGCTCTTGCTCACGCTGCTCTTTGCGGTTTCAACCGCGCAGGCGCTTTTGCGGGACAGAAAATTCAGGGGGGAAGCTTATTAATGGGAGAGACAGAACTTGATGTGATCATTCCGGTTTATCGCCCGGACGAGCGCTTCTTTCGGCTGCTTGCACAGCTTGCTTGTCAGAGCATTCCGCCGCACAGGATTATTCTCATGAATACGGAGCGCGTTTACTGGGATGCTGCCGGGGCAGAGGGGCGGCTTGAGACGCTTGGCATCTCGGAGCGCTGTGAGATTCATCATCTCTCCAAGGCAGAGTTTGATCACGGCGGGACACGGAATGCGGGGGTCTTATTTTCGGAGACGCCTTACTTTGTGATGATGACACAGGACGCCGTCCCCTGTGACGACAAGCTCCTCGAGCGCCTGCTGTTTCCGCTCGTGAACGGCAAGGCGGAAATGAGCTACGGCCGTCAGGTCGCGAGTCCGGACGCGGACATTCTCGAGAAATTCACGCGGCGCTATAACTACGGAGACCAGTCTTTCCTGAAGACCGAGGCGGACAAAGAGAAGCTCGGCATCAAGACCTATTTTGCCTCGAATGTCTGCGCGGCCTATGTCCGCGCGCGCTTTGACGCGCTCAGCGGCTTTCCGCCTCGCGCGATTTTTAACGAGGACATGATTTACGCGGCGCGGCTCTTACAGAGCGGCGGCACGCTCGCCTACTGCGCGGATGCGCGGGTCTATCACTCGCACTGCTATACCCCGGCGCAGCAGTTTCACCGGAACTTTGACCTCGCGGTCTCACAGGCGGAGCATCCCGAAATTTTTGCCAATCTGAAAAGCGAGGCGGAGGGCATACGCATGGTGCGGCGTACGGCGCGCTTTTTAAAGCGACAGGGCGAGGGAAAAGAGATTCCGCGTCTCTTTGCGCTGAGCGCGGCAAAGTATTTCGGCTATGCGCTCGGCAAGCACTACCGCCTGTTGCCGAAGTGGCTCAGAGCGCGCTGTACCATGAATCGCAGTTACTGGGAGAAGTGTGCATGAAAGAAATCCTGGTCATTATTCCGGCCTACAACGAGGCGGGTAGCATAGAGCGCGTCGTGGAGGGCTGCCGGAAAAAGCTCCCGGCGGCGGACTATCTGGTGGTGAACGACGGTTCCTCCGACGACACCGCAAAGATACTTCGCGCGAACGGCTACCGCGCGCTCTATCTGCCGGTCAATTTAGGTCTCGCCGGGGCATTTCGCGCGGGGATGCGCTATGCCGACGAAAAGGGCTACCGCGCCGCGGTTCAGTTTGACGGCGACGGGCAGCACCGGGCGGAGTACATCCCCGCGATGTACGAGGAAATCAAGGCGGGTGCCGAGATTGTGATTGCCTCCCGCTTTGTGACGGAGAAAAAGCCGCGCACGCTCCGTATGCTCGGGAGCCGCATGATTACGGCGGCCATACGCCTCGCCTCGGGGGTGCGCATCGAGGACCCGACTTCGGGCATGCGGATGTACAACCGCCGCATGATAGAGCTCTTCTCGCGGCAGATTAACTATCCGCCGGAGCCGGACACGCTCTCGTTTCTCGCGAAGAACGGTGTCCGCTTCCGGGAAATTCAGGCGGAGATGGATCTCCGGACGGCGGGGACCAGTTACCTGACGCCCTGGATTTCCGTGCGCTACATGACGCGCATGCTGCTCTCGATTCTGCTGATTCAGAGCTTCCGGGCGGAACAACGGCGCGGCGGAGGGAAAGAGACATGAGTGTCGGACTGAGACTGTTTTTACTGGCGGTATCGTTGCTCGCGGGCGCCGTGGTGCTGGTGCGGATTCGCAAGTCGAAAATGCAGATCGAAGACAGCGTTTTCTGGGTGCTCTGCGCGTTGCTCTTCATTCTGCTCGCGGCCTTTCCGCCCATTCTTTACAAATTGACGGAATTGTTTGGCGTGCAGTCACCGGCAAATCTTCTGTTTTTGCTGGTCATTGCCTTGCTCTTCATGAAAGTCTTTGCGCTGAGCCTGAAGGTCTCGCTGCTTGAGGAAAAGTTGAGTTCGCTCGCGCAGACCATGGCGCTTCGGGAGCGCTTTCGGGAAGAAGAGCAGCAGGAGAGTCTGAACCGACAGAACGGGGGGAATCATGAATCAGAATAATGAGAAAACTGTGCGAACGCTGCCGTTTTTCCTTTGCGGCATTTTTCTGGTCGTCATCTGCGGCCTCTACGGCGCAATTTCCGCGCTGAACGCGGCGGCACAGTTCAAAGACAATCTGCTCTTTGTCCTCTACGAGCTCCTGTTTCCGGCTTCCGTCATCACGGCGCTCTTTGCCGCGCTGCTCTGGAGCCGGAAGGGAGACCGCATGTACCGCGCCTATGCCTTTTCGGCGATGGTACTCGGGGTTATGTACCTCGCGGTGATGCCGGGGCTCTCGGCGCCCGATGAGCTGAGCCACTACAGCACAGCCTATCGCATTTCTTCGAACATGATGCTCGAGGATCCGCTGATTCGCCCGGCCGGACTCACGGCGGTTCGCGCCGTCGACTATCCGCTCGAGGATATGAACGGCGTCAAGACGCCGCTGGTGCCGGATGACGAGGAGAGCGTGCCGGAAGTGCTCGGCAATCCGGTCAAGCAGACGACCTATCGCGCCGTCAAGGACTGGGATCAGCGCTATGCCTTTTCGACAAAACCGGTCGCCTCGGCGATTCCGGATGTGCACACGACGCCGGTCTTCTACCTGCCGCAGGCCATCGGCTTTTCGCTGGCGCGCGCGCTCGGGCTCGGAACCATGGGACTTCTGTTCCTCGGCAAATTTTTCAACCTCTGCTGCTATGTCGCGCTGACCGCGCTCGCGGTCAGAACGACGCCGCTCGGCAAGGGCTGGTTTGCGGCGGCGGGGCTTTTGCCGATGAGCGTGAGTCTCGCGGCCTCGCTCTCCTATGACGCGGGTTTAATCGGAACCGTGTTTCTCTTCACGGCACTTATTTTTAAGCTCGCTTACGGCGCGGAGGAAATCCGCGCGCGGGAACTGTTTGCGCTCTGCGCGCTCGCGGCGCTCTTCGGACCCTGCAAGCTGGTTTATGCACCGCTCATCCTTCTGCTCTGGCTCGTGCCGGCGCGCGTATTCGGCGGCGGCGGCAAAAAGCTGCTCTGCTTCCTGATTCTTCTGCTCTCGCTGATCGCGGCGGTGCTCGCGGTCAATGCGGACGTACTGGAGGCCTATTTCTTCCCGGCGGTTGCGGAGCAGACGGGCAATGTGAGCGCCGATATGCGCCACGCGGGCTTTACGGCCGCGGAACTCTTCTCGCACCCCCTGTTTACGCTCCGCATGCTGTTGAATAGTTTATCGGCCTGCATTCTGACTTGGGGCGGCGAGATGATAGGGACGAAACTCGGCAATCTGGATCCGCTGCTCGGCGCATCCGGGTTGCAGACTCTGTTCTTTGCGCTCGGGCTCTTCTGCCTGACCGTTGCCGACAGTGCCGGGGAAACCGTGCGCATTCTGGTGCCCGGCACGCGGGCCGCAAGACGCGCGGCGCGCGAGCGAGAAGAGAGTGAGAGAGCGGCGGCAGGCGCGGAAACGCTGCTCGAGACAGGGACAAGCGCTGTCGAGACAGGCGCGGTCGCGGCAGAGACGGCACAGGCCGAGGACAGCGCGCAGGCGGAGATGGAGACGGCACTCGATGCAGTCTCGCAGCAGGCCGCTGCCGGGGAAGTGCTGACCGCACCGCTCGGCGAGCATGTCGCGGAGGCCGCGGAGACACTCCGGGAGGCCGAGGCGACTATGGCTGCGCAGGTAGCGGCAAGCGAGGCCGTGAGCGCTGCGGAAGAGGCGGACGAGAACGCGCTGCCGCACTATATCGAAGTCGGCGTGCCCGGCCGCATTGCGCGGCTCTTTGCGTTCCTGGTCGGCACGCTTAGCTTCTTCGGGATTCTCGGGGCCATGCTGCTCGCCTGGACCTCCCGCGACGCCGTCTGGATTGAGGGTGTACAGGGCAGATATTTCCTGCCCCTTCTGCCGGTCTTTTTATTCAGCCTGCAGAGCCGGGTGTTGCAGAGCAGACTGCCGTTTAAGCGCCTCGTGCCCTACGGCTTTGTAATATTAAATCTCTGCGTGGGAATCCGCATTTTTGCGCTTGCCGTGCTGAGAGTCTGAGGAGATTGTTGTATGACGAAACTCATGCGGGAGCTCGTAAAAAACCGGAAGCTCATTTTTGAGCTCGCCAAGGCGGATTTCCGGAAGCGCTTTGTGGGCTCCTACTTCGGTGTCATCTGGATGTTTGTCCAGCCCATCGTGACGGTTTTAATTTATTTCATGATTTTCCAGCTCGGCTTTAAGTCGGTGCCGCCGATTCCGGGCGTGCCCTATGTGATCTGGCTGGTACCCGGCATTGTCCCCTGGTTCTTTTTCCAGGAGGCGATGAATGCCGGTACCGGCTGTCTGCAGGAATACCACTACCTGGTCAAAAAAGTGGTCTTCAATGTGGAGGTGCTGCCGGTCATCAAGCTGGTATCCTGCCTCTTCGTGCACGCGATTTTCGTGATGATTATGATTGCGATGTTCTTCTGCTACGGCAGACTGCCGCTCGCAACCTGGATTCAGCTTATATACTATAGCGCGGCGCTCTCCGTGCTGATTCTCGCGCTGACCCTGATCACGGCGTCCGTGCAGGTCTTTTTCCGGGACATGGCGCAGCTCGTCAGCATTCTGTTGCAGTTCGGCATGTGGCTGGTGCCCATCATGTGGGCGCCCGAGATGTTTGACAATTTCCCGCCGAAAGTCCTGCCGATTTTGAAGCTGAATCCGATTCATTACATTGTGACCGGATACCGGGACAGCATGATCGCCGGAAACTGGTTCTTTGAGCGCCCCATGCAGACTGTGTATTACTGGGTCGTGACCCTGGCGCTGCTCGCGCTCGGACTGCGCCTTTTCCGGAAGCTCAGACCGCATTTTTCCGACGTGCTGTGAGAAAAAGGAGACTGATTCATGGATAAAAATCTGGCAATCTCGGTGCAGGGAGTCAGCAAAATTTATAAGCTCTACGACAAGCCGATTGACCGGCTGAAGGAGGCGGTGAGCCTGACCCACAAGTCCTATCACCGGGATTTCTTTGCGCTCTCGGACATCTCGTTCGATGTGAAGAAGGGCGAGACCGTCGGCATTATCGGGACAAACGGCTCCGGCAAGTCGACCATACTGAAGATTATCACCGGCGTGCTGAGCCCGACCACGGGCACAGCCGAGGTCTCCGGCAATATTTCGGCGCTCCTCGAACTCGGCGCGGGCTTTAACAGCGAATACACGGGCCTCGAAAATATCTATATGAACGGCACCATGATGGGCTTTTCGCGCGAAGAGATGCAGCGGAGAATGGATGACATTCTCCGCTTTGCGGATATCGGGGACTTTGTGAACCAGCCGGTCAAGACCTATTCCTCGGGTATGTTCGTGCGCCTTGCCTTTGCGCTCGCAATCAATGTGGATCCGGAGATTTTGATTGTCGACGAGGCCCTCTCGGTCGGCGATGTCTTCTTCCAGGCGAAGTGCTACCGCCGCATGGAAGAAATGATGAAGAACGGCACGACCATCCTGATGGTAAGCCACGACATGGGCAGTATCATCAAGTACTGCGACAAGGTGGTGCTCTTAAACCGCGGACATTTTGTGGCGCAGGGCGAAGCAGGGAAGATGGTGGATCTCTATAAAAAGATACTGGCGAACCAGACCGACGAGCTCGCCGAGGCCCTGATCGAACAGAAGAAAGAGGCGCTCGGCCTGCCGGTCGGGGAGGTGCACACGGACAAAAGCATGAAGGAGCGAATGAACTTAAACCCCGAGGTGCAGGAGTACGGCGACGGCAGAGCGAGCTTTGAGGACTTCGGGACGCTCGACGCGCGCGGCAATGTGACGAACCTGCTCTTAAAGGGGGAGATGTTCACGATACGGGAGCGCATCCGCTTCCACGCGCCGATCGAGATGCCGATTTTCACCTACACGCTCCGCGACAAGAAGGGCACCGACATCACCGGCACGAATACGATGTTCGAGGGTGCGGATATCAAGCCGGTTAAGGACGGCGATGTCTACACGGTCTCGTTCCGGCAGAAGATGAATCTGCAGGGCGGCGAATACCTGCTCTCGATGAGCTGCACCGGCTATGAGAACGGCGAGCATGTGGTCTACCACAGACTTTACAATGTGCTGAGCCTGACGGTCATCTCGAATAAGAACACCGTGGGCTACTACGATATGGACTCGGAAGTTGAGGCAGTCAGAGAGGAGGAGGTATGAGTGAGCGGATTGAGACAGCGCGGGCCCTGCTCTCGCAGTACGGGCGGAATACGGCGGCCATGCTGGACGAGCACCCGGAACTTGAGACCTTAGAGCTCTTTTCCGACCGCCGCGAGAGTCTCCTCGACTGGTACTCGTTTTGCGCAGGCGCAAAGCTTCTTCTCGCCGGTGCGGGCGACGGAGGTCTCCTGTCTCTGCTTCTTCGGAAGGGACTTAAGATCACGGCGCTCGACACGGATGAGGCAGCGCTCGCCTTTTTGCGGGAGAGAAAAGAGGTCTTTGAGCTGTCGGGAGAACTGGAGACGGTGTCCGGAAAACTCGGCGAAGGCAGCACAGCTTCCCTTGGGTCTTTTGACTATGTCCTCTTTGACGGAACCCTGAGAAGCGAGGACGAGGCGATGCTTCGCGCGGCGCGGGAACTGCTTTCCCCGGGCGGCACGCTTCTCATCGCCGCGGAAAATGCCTACGGCGTCCGCGCCTTTGCGGGACAAAAACTCGGCGAGAATGCGCTGAGCTATGAGAAACTCAAAGCGCTCACGGAAGCGGCGGGGGGAAACAGCTTCTTCTACTTCCCGGAGCCGCTCAAAAATCTGGCGGACACCATTTACTCGGAGCGGCGCCTTCCGGAAGAGGGCGAACTGTCCCGCGTGATACCGGCCTACGGCTTCCCGACCTATGTCGCAATCAATGTCGGCGCAAAGTACAACGAAGTGTGCCGCGACGGGCTCTACCCGCACTTTGCGGATTCCTTTCTCGCCTGCTGGACCAAGGGGGCGGCAGCACCGGAATCCCGCCCGGTCTATGTGAAATACAACCGGAACCGCGACGCGCGCTACCGCCTGGTAACAGTCATTTGGGAAAAGGCGGACGGCACGCGTCTGGTCGAAAAGCGCGCGCTGAGCGCGGACGGCAACGCGCACATCGCGGCGTTTGCCGAGCGGCTTCGGTGCCTCCGGGAAGAGGGAAGAGATATTTCCTACGCGGCCCCGGAGATACGGACGGAAAACGGTCTGACAAGTGCCTGCTTCCCCTATGTGCTCGGCGAGAATTTTTCGCAGCGCATCTGCCGCGAAATCGCCGCGGGGGCGCCGCTCGAGGACACGCTCGAGCGGGCTTTGGACCGGCTGATCGGCGGCGGTGAAGTCCACAACATCGATGCGATTTTCGACAATTTCCTCGTGACCGGCGGCACGGCAGAGACCGAAATCGAGAGTCTTCCGCTGACCGGCATCGACTGTGAGTGGGTCTCCGAGACCGCGCTCGACAAAAACTATGTGCGCTACCGCGCGCTTCGCACCTTCTACGAACAGCAGCGGGAGAGCCTCGGGCTCGGCACGGAGGCGGATTTTTTACAGCGCTTCGGTGTCACGGCGGCGGAGTGCGCGCGCTTTGCAGCGGAAGAGGCAAGCTTTCAGCGCGGCGTCGCGGGCAAGGAGCAGGCGCGTTTCCTGGACCGCTTCATTGTCTCGCAGCAGAACGCGGAGATTATCGCGCGGACGGAGCGCACCCTCGAGGAGACCAGAGAACAGCTCGCGGCCTCCTTTGAGGAGATTCGTATCCGCGATGCGGAGATTAAGAAGATCACCGAGGTGAAGCGCCTGACGGATAACCACGTCGTGAATCTGGAGACCATGATACGGGATCTCCGCCGGGAGAACGGACAGCTCGCGGAAACCTTACAGTATCTGAGCCGCCACCAGACGCTCTATTCCCGCCTCCGCCGGAAGGCGAGCGCCATCTTCAACGCGAAGTATCCGAAGGGATCCGGCGAGCGGAAGCGCTTCCTGTTCCGCCTCGATGCGATCCGGCATCCGATCCGGCACCGGAAACTTGTCAGCACGCCGGAGGGCAGAAATCTGATTGACGGTGAATTCGCAATCGGCGACATTTACCGCGAGCACGGGAAACTTTCATTCCCGCAGTTCGATGCGCCGCGGGTCTCTATCATCATCCCCTGCTACAACCAGATTGCGTATACCTACGCTTGCCTGGTCTCGATTCTCGAGCACACGCCGGACATCTCCTATGAGGTCATTATCGCGGACGATGTCTCGACCGACGCGACCAAGCGCCTTTCGGACTTTGCGGAGGGACTTGTAATCGCGCGGAACGAGACAAACCAGGGCTTTTTAAAGAACTGTAACCAGGCAGCGGCAAAGGCGCGCGGCGAGTTCCTCTTTTTCCTGAACAACGATACCAAAGTCACCGAGGGTTATCTCTCCTGGCTCTTAAAACTCATGGATGAGGACCCGAGCATCGGTATGACGGGTTCGAAACTCGTCTATCCGGACGGGCGGCTCCAGGAGGCGGGCGGCATCATCTGGAGCGATGCCTCCGGCTGGAACTACGGGCGACTTCAGGATCCCTCGCTCCCGGAATTCAACTATGTGAAGGATGTCGACTACATGTCCGGTGCGGCGATTCTGATCCGCCGCGAACTCTGGAAGGAGATCGGCGGCTTTGACACGCGCTATGCGCCCGCCTACTGTGAGGACTCGGATCTCGCTTTTGAAGTGCGCGCCCACGGCTATCGCGTGGTCTATCAGCCGAAGTCGGTGGTCATTCACTTCGAGGGCATCTCGAACGGCACGGATGTACAGGGAACCGGCTTAAAGCGCTATCAGATCGAGAACACCGAGAAGTTAAAAGAGAAGTGGAAGAAGGAACTGTCCGAGCAGTTTGAAAACAACGGCAATCCGGATCCCTTCCGCGCGCGCGAGCGGAGCAAGGGCAAGAAGATCATTCTCGTTGTGGATCACTATGTGCCGACCTTTGACAAGGACGCGGGCAGCCGCACGACCTGGCAGTATCTGAAAATGTTCGTGAAACAGGGCTATCAGGTCAAGTTCCTCGGCGACAACTTCGCGGCGGAGGAGCCCTACACGACGGTGCTGACGCAGCTCGGCATTGAGGTGCTCTACGGTCCGGCGATGCAGCAGGGTATCTGGGATTGGATCGAAAAGCACGCGGCGGATCTGGACTTTGTCTATCTGAACCGCCCGCACATTGCGAGCAAGTACATCGACTTTATTCAGGAGCGAACTTCTATTCGTGTCCTCTACTACGGTCATGACCTTCACTTCCTGCGGGAGCGCCGCGAGTACGAGCTGACCGGGGAGACAGAGCACCGGGATGCCTCGGCTTACTGGAAGGGCGTCGAGTTCTCGTTGCTCCGGAAGGCGGCGCTCAGTTTCTATCCCTCGGCGGAGGAGTGCAAGGCAATTCACGCAATCGACAAGACCATACGCGTGAAGCCCTTGACCGCCTATGTCTGGGACAGCTTCCCGCCGGAACGCGATTTCGGCTATGAGAAGCGCGAGGGGCTGCTCTTTGTGGGAGGCTTTGCGCACCCGCCGAACCTGGACGCGGTACTCTGGTTCCTGAAAGAGGTGTTTCCGCGGGTACGCGCGGAGGAGCCGGTCAACTTCTATGTCGCGGGTTCCAAGGTGCCGGACGAACTGAAGGCGCTCGATAACCCGGCGGCGGGCATTCACATTCTCGGCTTTGTCTCGGATGAGCGGCTTGCGGAACTCTATCAAAGTTGCCGCCTCGTCGTCGTGCCGCTCCGTTACGGTGCCGGCGTGAAGGGCAAGGTGATTGAGGCGCTCTACTACGGCGCGCCGGTGCTCACGACGCCGATCGGCGCGGAGGGCATCCCGGACGCGGCACAGGTTATGGAAATCCGGGAGGATGCCGCGGACTTCGCGGCCGCGACCTTGCGGCTGTACCGGGATCGGGACGCGCTCACGGCCATGGCGGAACGCGCCGCGCGCTATATCCGGGCGCACAACAGCATGGACGCAGTCTGGGCGGAACTGAAAGATGACTTTGCCTGACCGTTCTTGCGGAAAGCAGTTCTTACAGAAATTCTTACAGAAAGCAAAAGAAAGTCCTAAGATATTTTGTGAACATTTCGTGAACAAAAGAAATATGATATACTGCTCACATGACCCGGACTCGGGCGGAAAGGGAGGAAACCAATGAGATTGTTCGGAAGATGGAAGAGAGCGGCGGTCGGCGTAGCGTCTGTTGCGGCGGCGATGGCACTGGCGACCGGTTGCGGCAAAAAGGCGGCGGCTTCGCCGGATCAGCGCTATAAGGAGGCTGAGCAGAAGCAGGTCAAGGAGTTCAACGAGAGCTTCCTCAGCGCGTATGATATTTCGCGAGAAAAACTCGCGAGCGACAAGGTCGCGAGCGGCGAGGGCACGATGACAATCACTGTCTCGGATGACGCAAAGCAGACGCTTAAGGCGCTCTCGGGCGGCACAGATTTCTCCTGGCTCACGAAGCTCGGCATGCAGATGAAAGCCAAGGTCGGCAAGACCGCACTCGAGGAGAATGTGGCGCTCAGCCTGAACGATAAGCCGCTCGGCACACTGAATCTCTTCATGTCGGATGAGGCGCTTTACGTGCAGATTCCGGAACTCGCCGAGAAGTTCATGAAGATTCCGACGGATGAACTTGGCGGCAGAGAGAACTTTGCGAAAACCTTCGAGCAGTACAAGAAGATGCCGGAGGGCAAGCAGCTCGACAAGGTGATTACGGGCTACAGCAAGCTGATTACCGACGAGGCAAAGAATGTGCAGGAGTCGAAAGAGGATGTGACGGTCGGCAATCACACCGTCAATGCGACCAAGCTCGAGGCGACCTTTGAGGGCGAGCAGTTGACCGAGCTGCAGAAGAAGATTGTCGCGGCCGCTTCGGATGACCAGGATCTCGCGGCGGTGGTCAAGGGCTTTGCGGGCGATGACGGCTATGCGCAGTTCAAGGACGAAGTCGACAAGGCAAAGAGCAACCCGACCGAGATTCAGGGCAAGCTGGTTTCGACCATCTGGCTCGGCGAGGGCGACAAGATTGTGGCGCGCGAGATTCGCATCGAGAACCCGAATTCGAACGAGAACTATGTCTTCTCGATGAAGGCGCCGAACAAGGGCAATGAGTTCGCGTCGGAGGTCGCATTCTCGGAGGACGGCAAGGAGCTGTTCAATGTGAGCGGCAGCGGTTCGAATGACGGCAAGAAGATGAGCGGTGTGTTTACCTTCACGCAGAACGGCGAGCAGGTCGGCGTGCTCATGCTGGATGAGCTTGATCTTGCGGTAATGAAGAAGGGTGAGCTCACGGCGAAGGGTAAGTTCAAGCTCGCGGGCGGCAGCAGCACGAGTGTCATGGATCTCAGCGCATTCAGCTTCAACTTTGACGCTGCGGAGACCGAGACGAGCACGAAGATGACCGTGACGGTGAATAAGGATGACAACGCGTTTGTGACCGTGGCGCTGGATTCGACCAGAAGCGAGGGCGGCGAGGAGCCGACGGCACCGGCAGAGGATGCGAGCGTGAATGTCTCGAACGACACAGAGGCTGAGAACTTTGTGAAGGGCGCAAACTGGAACGGCTTCCTCGGTCAGCTTCGTCAGACGGATATCCCGTCGAACTATCTGGACCTCATGGAGAGTTCGCTGAAGAGCGCGGGTTACATGCAGTAAGCAATGCTGATTTTAACAAAGATTCAAAAGCAATACGGAAAGAACGCTGTCCTGCGGGAGATTAACCTGCAGGCGGCGAACGGAAGTTGTGTGGGCATTCTCGGCGGAAACGGCGGCGGGAAGACCACACTTCTTTCCGTTTTGGGAGGAATTCTGCGACCGGACGGGGGGAGCTTTACCTATGACGGGGAAGAACTCTTCGGGCACGAGGCGCGCCGCAGGGCGCTGGTCGGCTTTTCGCCGCAGGCGAATCCGCTGATGGAGGAACTGTCCGGGTTTGACAATTTACTGCTCTGGCACGACAGAAAAGCCATAGAGAGAGGCATGGCGGAAGACGGGGCGATTACGGCGCTCGGCGTGACCGCATTTCTGAAAAAGCCGGTCGCCAAACTCTCCGGTGGCATGAAGAAACGCCTCGCGCTCTCGATTGCCGTACTGCGCGCGCCGAAGATTCTCCTACTCGACGAGCCGACCGCGGCGCTCGATATGGAGGGAAAGGCAAAGTTTTACGCCTACTTAAAGTGCTTTACGGAGGGGGGCGGCACGGCCCTCTTTGTGACCCACGATTTCGCGGAATTTGCGCACTGCGATCAGCTTGTCTTTCTGAAGGACGGCAGACTGCGGGACATTCCGCACCCGGAAAATCAGGCGGCGGCGGAGGCACTGTTTTTATGAGACGCTATTTTTCGGCGCAGTGGAAGAGAGCGCTGCGAAGCCTTCCGGGGGCGCTGTTTGCGAATGTCCTGCTTCTGCTGTCGGCGGCACTGCTGGCGTTCTTTCTGACAAAGCTCTTTTCGCCATCGGCGGAGGGAACCGCCAAGCTGAAACTCGGCATTGTCGGCGGCAGAGGCGAGACCTATCTCGGGACGGGGCTCGGGATGCTGAACAATATGGACAGCTCCCGCTTCGCGATTTCCTATGAGCAGATGGATCGGGAGAGCGCGGCGGCGGCTCTTCGGCGCGGTGAAATCCAGGCCTATTTGGATGTGCCGGATGATTTTCTCTCCGCGCTCGCCGACGGCGAGAATAAGACCATACGCTATGTGGGCGGCGGCCTCGAGGCGGGCTTAAACAGCGCGCTGATTCGCGAGGCAGGCAGCGCGGCAGAGGTGATTTTAAAAGAGACCGAGAGGGGCATTTATGCGGCGGAGGGCTATTTTGACGCCCACGGCGAGGCTGCACGGCACGAGAAGCTGCTGACAGAGCTGAATCTCCGTTATCTCGCACTGGTCCTAAACCGGAATCAGGCTTACCGGACGGAGAGCGTTGAGCCGCTTCGGGATGTCTCGCTGCCGCGCTACTATGCGGCGGCACTGCTCTGCTTTCTGTTCTTTTCCTCGGGCGTCAGTGCGCTGCCCTTTGCGACCGGGCGTTCCCGGGTGCTCGGGAGCCTGCTATCGGCGGCGGGGCTATCCCGCACCCGCCAGCTACTTTCGGAATACGCGGCCTACTTTCTGTTACAGCTATTCGCGTGCCTGCCGCTCCTTATCATCCTGCGAGAAAAATTTCCGGGAATTTTGCCGGTGCTTTGTACGGCGACAGCCTTTCAGTTCCTGCTCTATGAGCTCTCGACGGGGCTTTTGGCGGGCGCTTTTTTACAGTTGCTTGCCGGAATCACCGTTTCCTTTGTGAGCGGCTGTTTTTATCCGCTCGCTTTTTTCCCGGACCGATGGCAGCAGATCAGTCGCGCGCTGCCGAGCGGACAGTGTTTTTCCTACCTGCAGAACTTAACGGCGGGAAGCCCGGTCACAGCGCTTCTTTGGCAGGGGGCAGGACTTTTGCTCTTTGCGCTGCTGTTTCTTCTGCTCGCGGCGCTCTGCCGCGCGGGAAGGAGGCAGGTATGAGACAGGTACTTCGCTGGGAACTGCTTCTGATCAAGCGTTTCTTCCGAAAGAAGAGTTTTCTGGTTCTCTGTCTGCTCCTGCCGCTGCTCGGGTTCTTTTTGCGGCTCGGAAGCCGCGGGGAGAGCGGCATTTTGCGAATCGGTCTGGTCGCGGAAGAGAAGGAAGGGCAGCTGCCGGAAGTGAATCGGCGGGTCGCGGACAGGCTGCTGACCGGTGACACGGTGCTTCGCATCGAGAAGATCTCCGACGAACGGCGCGCGCGGGAACAGCTCCGTAACGGCAGACTGGACGCCGCGTGGATTCTGCCGTCTGACCTCGAAGCGCGGATCGAGAAGCGCGCCGGCGGCAAAAACATTCCGCTGGTCACGGTACTCGAGCGAGAGGACAGCGCGGTTGTGCTTTTGTCCCGCGAAGTGCTGTACCGCGCGCTCTACCCGGAGATTTCCGAGTCCGTCTACCGGAGCTTTCTCACGGAAAAGTTTTCGCTACATCCGGACAGTTCGGATGTGCGGCAAGAACTGGATACACGCTATGCGGATGTGAACATAGACGGCGAGCTGATCTCGTACGAGAATGCGGCGGGACAGACGGTGCAGCGACAGAGCTACCTCCGCTCGCCGCTTCGCGGCCTCGGTGCACTCTGGCTGCTGCTGATGAGTTTTGTCGCGCTGCTCTACTTTCTCGAAGACAGACGGAAGGGGCTGTTCTCCTTTGCGCCCGCGGCCGTGCAGTGCCGGTTTGCGCTCCGCTATCTGCTCGCGGTGCAGGCGGTGGCGAGTCTCGGCCTTTTGGCGCTGCTCTTTGCGGGCGGGGTGATTCAAAGTGCGGGGCGGGAAGCTCTGTCCCTGCTCTGCCTGAACTTCCTGGTACTGCTCTTTGTGTCGATAATCGGCGCGCTGACCCGGGGGCGGCAGGAAATCCTGCTCGCGCTCCTGCTGCCGCTTCTCCTGCTCTGCCTGCTCGGCGCGCCCGTATTTCTGGACCTCGGCATCCGCGCGCTCGAGTTCTTAAATCCGCTGTATTATTACCTCAAACTGGCGGTCGGAACCTTGGCTCCGGTGGTTGAGTTATGAAAGTCTATCGTGTAGGATGGAAACTGTAAAAGCCACGAAAAAAGCTACGACCGAAAACGAAGGAGGCAGGAATATGGATGCATTGGAAAGACTCATTTCTTATATCAAAATAGATACCCAGTCCTCGGAGGAGTCGGGGACGCACCCGTCTACCGAGAAACAGTTTGACCTCGCGCGGAAGCTCGAGGCAGAGCTCAGAGAGCTCGGCGCCAAAGACGTGCGCTTAAGCGACAAGTGCTATGTCTACGCGCGCATTCCCTCGAATCTCACAGAGGCGGAAAATGCGGTGACACCGGCGCTCGGCCTCATCTCCCACATGGATACTTCGCCCGCAGCGAGCGACACGGATGTGAAGCCGCGCCTCATCGAGAAGTACGAGGGCGGGGACATTGCGCTCGGACACGGCGAAGTGCTGTCGCCGAAGACTTTCCCGCAGCTGGATCTCGCCAAGGGGGATGCGCTCTTGGTCACGGACGGCAGCACTCTGCTCGGTGCGGACGACAAGGCCGGCGTCGCGGAGATCATGGCGCTCGTCGAATATCTGCACGAGCATCCGGAGCACCGCCACGGCGAGCTTTGCATCGGTTTCACGCCGGATGAGGAAATCGGAGAGGGCGCTAAGTTCTTCGATGTGAAGGGCTTCGGCGCGGAAGTTGCCTACACGGTGGACGGCGGTGAAATCGGCGGCATCGAGTACGAGAACTTCAATGCGGCTTCCGGCACGCTGCACATCAAGGGCGTGAACGTGCACCCGGGTTCCGCGAAGAATAAGATGGTCAGTGCCGTCATGCTCGGCATGGAGTTCCAGTCCCTCCTGCCGCCCTGCACCCCGGCGAACACCGAGGGCTTCGAGGGCTTTTTCCACCTCTGCCAGATGAAGGGCGATGAGAGTTCCGCGGAACTCCGCTACATCATCCGCGAGCACGACCGCGAGAAGTTCGAGGGCATGAAGAAGACCTTCCTCGCGGTTGCCGAGCAGCTGAATGAAAAGTACGCGCACACCGAGGCGAAGCTCACGGCAGAGGTGAAAGACAGCTACTACAACATGAAGGAGAAGGTGGAGCCCTACCCATATTTGATCGAGACTGCGCGCGAAGCCTTCCGGAAGAACGACATCACGCCGAGCACGGTGGCCATTCGCGGCGGCACCGACGGCGCGACGCTCTCCTACATGGGACTGCCCTGCCCAAACATCTCGACCGGCGGCGAGAACTTCCACGGCATCTACGAGTACCTGAATGTCACCGACTTCTACCGCATGATTGAGGTCCTGAAGACTCTTGTCACCGAGATGATCGGAAAAAAGGCGAAATAAAATTGTAAGGAAACGAAAGATAGCTTTACAAGTTTTGGGATTGGGTGTAAGATATTATCTGTTGGTACGGTAGTACCGCTCAAATCCCGTGGGGGTGTAGCTCAGCTGGGAGAGCACCACGTTCGCAACGTGGGGGTCAAGGGTTCGAATCCCTCCATCTCCATTTAGAAAAAAAGCCGCAGGCAGAAGCCCTGCGGCTTTTCGCGTTTTCGGCGTGCGTCTCACGGGAGAGGAAACAGTCACAGGTTTTGCAGCGAAGGAGTATTGTATGTATCAAATCAACGAAAATTATCTGAAACTTCCGGGTTCCTATCTGTTTTCGACGATTGCGAAGAAGGTCGCCGCTTTTACCGACGCGCATCAGGGCGAGCGCGTCATCCGGATGGGCATCGGCGACGTGACGAAGCCGCTCTGCCCGGCGGTCATTCAGGCGCTGCACAAGGCGGTCGACGAGATGGGAGAAGCGGAGACCTTCCGCGGCTACGGGCCGGAAAACGGCTATGCCTTCCTCCGGGATAAGATGGTCGAATTCGACTATGCGGCGCGCGGCGCGGAGATCCGGGCGGATGAGATTTTTATTTCGGACGGCGCAAAGAGCGACTCCGGCAATATCCAGGAAATTTTCAGTCTCGATTCCACGGTCGCAGTCTGCGACCCGGTCTATCCCGTGTACCTCGATACGAATGTGATGGCGGGCCGGAGCGGCGATTACGATGCGGAAAAGGGCGTCTATGCGGGCATCACTTACCTGCCCTGTACCGCGGAAAATGATTTCACACCGGCGTTCCCGGCGGGCAAGGCACCGGACCTCATCTATCTCTGCTCGCCGAACAACCCGACCGGCGCGGTCATGCGGAAGGAGGCGTTGCAGCGCTGGGTGGATTATGCCAACGAGAACGGTAGCGTGATTCTTTTTGACGCGGCCTATGAGGCCTATATCACCGAGGCCGATGTTCCGCACACGATTTACGAGTGCGAGGGAGCGAGAACCTGTGCGATTGAGCTCCGCTCGTTCTCGAAGAAGGCGGGCTTCACGGGACTTCGCCTCGGCGCGACGGTGGTGCCGCACGATCTTCGGAAAAGGGTGAAGCGCGCGGACGGCACGACCGAGGAAGTCGAGCTGCATGCGCTCTGGAGCAGACGCCACGGTACCAAGTTCAACGGCGCGCCCTACATTGTGCAGCGCGCGGGCGAGGCAGTCTACTCCGCCGAGGGACAGCGGGAGACCGCCGAGCAGGTCGCGTACTATATGCGGAATGCGCACTACATGTACGAGACCCTGAAAAAGGCAGGCTTCTCGGTCTACGGCGGCGTGAACGCGCCCTACGTCTGGGTGAAAACGCCCGGCAATATGACGAGCTGGGAGTTTTTTGATACACTGTTGGAGAAAGCGGCGGTGGTCGGCACGCCGGGTTCCGGCTTCGGACCGCACGGCGAGCATTATTTCCGTTTCTCGGCTTTCGGAACTTACGAGGATACAGTCGAGGCGATGGTGCGCATACAGGCGTTGCAGCTGTGACCATAGCGCAGGAAAGACGGAAACTGGCAGAGAGGAGCAGAGAGATGGAGAGAGAAGAAAATCTGGAGCTTTTGCTCACACGGTACGCGGATCTTGTCCCCCTCCGGGCAGAGCTCTACCGCGCGCTGGAGGTGCTGCAAAGCGCCTTTTCGGCGGGCGGCAAGCTGCTGGTCGGCGGAAACGGCGGGAGCGCGGCCGACAGCGAGCACATGGTCGGCGAACTCATGAAGAGCTTTGCCTTTCGCCGCAGCATTCCGGCGGCGGTGCGGGAGACCCTGAGCGCGCAGGGCGAGCGCGGCGCGCGTGTCGCAGCGATGCTCGAGGGGGCGCTTCCGGCCATCGCAATCACGGGACACGACGCGCTACAGAGCGCCTTCGGCAATGACACGGACTGGAAGTTTGCCATGGCGCAGCAGGTCTACGGCTACGGCAGAGCGGGCGATGTACTGCTCGCCATCAGTACCTCCGGCAATTCCGAGAATGTTCTGAATGCGGCGGAGACCGCACGGGCGCTCGGCCTGAAGGTCATTGCCCTCACGGGTAAGACCGGCGGCGCACTCGCAAAAATCGCGGATGTGTCACTCATTGTGCCGCGGCAGGAAACCTATCAGATTCAGGAGCTGCACCTGCCGATTTATCATGCTCTCTGCCTCGCGCTCGAGACTGCCTTCTTTGGGGAGGATGCCGAAAAATGACGCACAGCTTTGCGGTTTGTGCCTACGGGGATTCGCCCTATCTGGAGCGCTGCCTCCGCTCGCTCGCCGGGCAGACGGTTTCTTCGGAGAAACTGCTCTGCACGGCGACGCCGAGCCCCTTTCTCGAGCGGCTCGCGGCACAGTACGGCTTTCGCTACTGTGTGCGGGACGGAGAACCCGGCATCGGGGCGGACTGGAACTTTGCGCTGCATCAGGCCTCCGGTGACTTTGTGACGCTCGCCCACCAGGACGATGTCTACGCAAAACACTATGCGGAGACTCTGTACCGCACGGCGGCGGCGCACCCGGATCTCACTCTCTTTACGACGGACGCACGCATTCTCCGGGACGGCAGGATTCAGCCGCGGAGCAAGGCGGAGTTCGTGAAAAAACTGCTGCGCGTTCCACTGCGCGTTCCGTTGCTTTCGACCTGTACGGCGGGGAAGCGCCTCAGCCTTCGCTTCGGCAATCCGATTGTCTGCCCCTCCTGCGCCTACCGGCGGGACGCGCTCGGCGAGGCACCCTTTTCGACCTCGCGCCGCTTTGTGCTCGACTGGGAGCTGCTCTGGCAGCTCGCGGCGGCGGGCGGTCGCTGGGTGGTTGCGGAGCAGAGCCTGTTACTCTACCGGATTCACAGCGGCGCGGCGACCGCGGCGCTCACGGAGAATCATGTGCGGGAGCGGGAAGAGAGAGCCATGTTCCGGATGATGTGGCCGGAAGCCGTCACGGAACTGCTGATGCGCCTTTACCGGAGTGCCTATGTGGACTACGGGGCGTAGGGCGGGGCTGCTCGCGGCGGTTGCCGCGGGACTCAGTCTGTTTGCGGCGCACGGTCTCGCGGGGGACGGCTTTTTTGCGGAGCAGTTCGCGGACCCGCGGACGGCGGCGATGCTCCTCGAGACCGCACTTGTATACCTGCTCTTTTTCGGCGTCGATCGGATCCGCGGGAGAGGGCGGCGAAACGCAGCGCGTGTTCTCCTGTTGCTCGGCTTCGCATTTCGTCATCTGGCGCTGTTCAGCGTGCTCATGGCGGGATTCTGGATTCTGATGTTGAGTCTTACCGGCATGGCGCTCTTATACCGTCGCGCGGAGGTCGCCGCCACGGCGGAGAAGCTGTATCGCGGCTTCCTGACGGGGGCGGCGTGCTGGATTGCGCTGGTCGGCCTGCTGTCAGGCTTCCATATCGGCGGTCTCCGCATCTGGCGCGCGCTGGCGGGCATCTTTTCGTTGCTTGCGCTGCTCACCGCAGGGCGAGCGCTTGTCGCCGGGGCGATAAAAAGCAGAGCGCTTCCCGGCGCGGCGGCGGAGGTGCGGCGGAGCGGCGGAGAGAGCGCTGTCACGGCGCTCACAATCACGGCCGTACTCGTGCAGCTCGGCCGCCTGAATCTCGCGGTCGACTACGACTCCCTCCGCTATGCGCTCCGCTCGCCCTTTGTGCTCGACAACGGCAGGGGCATTTTTGAGGCGCTCGGCTCGGTGAATCAGGTCTATTTTTACCCGAAGGGGCTCGAAATCCTGACCTTGCCGCTATACCTCGGGAAAAGTTACGGCCCGACACTCGCCTTTTCCTTTTGCCTCGGGGTACTGCTTTTATTTCTGCTCTATGATTATTGCAGAGCGGACATCGGAGAGAAGCGCGCGCTCTACCCGGTCGCTGTCGCCGCGCTGCTGCCCGGCGTCATGAACTTAAGCGTCTCGGCAAAGACCGATCTCATCACGATTTTATTTCAGCTCTATGCCGTGCGGGAAGTGCGCCGCGCGGAACGGCAGCGCGGCACGGAGCGCCGTATCGCCGTTTCCTTTGCCGCGAGCGCCCTGCTCTTTACCTTCATGCTGAAACCGACAGCGCCGGTCTTTTCGGGGGGCTTACTCATCGGCTTTTTCCTCTACGCGCTGTTGTACGGGCGGCGGAGAGGACATATCACACTGTCTGCCGGAGGCGGACAGAAAGACAAGAGACCGTGGCGGCAGCTTTTGCTCCCGCCGCTCGTTACCTTGACAGCGCTTGCGGCCGTGACGCTTCGAACGCTGCACCTGACCGGGTATCCGCTGGTCTCGGTTTTCACCGGCCTCTTTGAGACACTCGGTTTTCACGGCAGATATCCGCTCGCCGTGCAGAGTCTCCCGGATGCCGGGGCAGAGCTTTCCGGGAAAGCACGTCTCTTTGCGCTCCTTTTGCGCCTGCGGCTTCTTTTTCTTGCGCCGGTCGGGGAAGCGGGCTTACATATCCGCATTGCCTGGGGCACGACACTGATTCCCGTCCTGCTCCTTGCGCTCTGCTTTCACAACCGCGCGAAAACCGCGCGAAGGGCGGGCAGCGTTGCTCTGCCGGGCTGTCTCCTCGCGGTGCAGGGCTTTTTGCTGCTTTTCTCGCTCGAGCGCCTGCATCAGATTGACGGCAATTACTACGGCCTTTTTTACCTGCTGGTCCTGCTCACGGCTTTTCTGCTGTGGCGGGAGAAGAGCGCGCTGTTATTCCGGGCGCTTAGCCCGGCGGCACTGCTCGCCGTCCTGATGCTCTGTCTCACCAACTGGGCAGGCGCGCGGGGCTATACGGGCTATGAGGGCAGGACCGGTCTCTTCTATCCGCACGGGCGGCTTGCCGAGGAGACGCTGATTCTCGACGGCGGCGAGCCCATCTACCGCTATGTGAAAAATGCGCCGCGCATGCGTCTTCTGACTCTGGCGGCCGAGCCTGAGTGCTATCTGCTGCCCTGTGACGCGCAGAGTTACACCGACCTCGCGGGGAGCGGCGGCAATGTGTATCTCGTGAAGACGCTGGATCTTTTTAAGGAGTTCCTGGACCGTGCGGGCATAGACGCGCTCTATACGGACGATATGTTTCTGGCGGATCACAGCCGCGCGGCCGATATCATCCGCTATCTCGAGGAAGAGGGAAGCATTGAAGTCGTGATACGGCAGGAGGGCAATGCCCTCTATCGCTACCACCGCGCGCGCTAGCGCGCCAAGACAAGGAGGAGCCATGGGAGAAAAGCAAAAGAAACAGGACATCTGCAGCGATCTCTTGCTGCTGGCAATGCTCGTCGCCTGGGCGTTCTTTGTGAACCGGCAGTTCCGAATCAGCGGCCTTTATAAAGACGACCTCTACACCTGGTCCTGCTGGGGCGAGCAGAGCTTTTGGCAGTATGCCTTTCCGCAGGGCTCGACCCGCTGCCGCTTTGTCTACTGGGCGGCGTCCTGGATAGAGCTGCAACTCATCGGCCACCACATCGACTGGATTGTTCCGTTCAACATTCTGCTGAATGCGGGTCTCGCGGGTTTCCTCTATCTCTTTGCCAAGCGCCTCTCCGGAAACCGCGCGGTTGCGTTTGCCGTGGGCTTTCTGTTTCTCGGCTCACACTTCGCCTATTACCAGATCGGACAGTTGCTCGGTCTCATGGAGACCATGGGCGTTTTCTTTGCGGTGCTGCAGGCCTTTTTCCTGTATCGTTACCTGAGGGGCAGAGCAGAGACCAAGAACTTTTGTCTTGCGCTGCTCGTCTATTTTCTGAATTGCTTCACGCACGAGCGCTACATGGTCCTGCTGCCCATGTTTTTCTACTGCCTCCTCGTGAGACGGGACAAAAAGTGGTACCGCTATCTCGCGGTCGTCGCGGTCTTTTTGCTGATGCAGGGCATACGCTTTGTGATGATAGGGACGGTTTCGCCCGAGGGCACCGGCGGCACCAGCTTAAAGGACACCTTCACCGTGCAGGGGGCGATTACGAATTTTGTGCTCGAAGCGCTGTATTCAATCGGGGTCAATGCGGGGCCCGAGCACCTCTGCGGCCGACCCTGGCAGGACACTTCGTTTCGCGTCAAAGTACTGGTGCTGTTCTGGAACCTCGCGATGCTCTTTTACCTGCTGATCAGCTTCTACCAGCTCTTTTTGTCGAGAAGGTACCGGAAGCGCGGGGCGGAGGGCATGAAGCTCCTCCGGGATCTCGTCTTTTTCCTCGGTTTCTGGATTGGCTCTGCGGCGGCCTCGGCAGTCACGATACGCGTGGAGCTCCGCTGGGTTTATGTGCTCTATGCGTTTCAACTCCTGCTGGTCGCTTATCTCTACGGGATCCGGCGGGTCTCCTGCGAGGCGCGGAACGCGGACCCCGAGGCAAAGCGCCGCTATCAGTTTGACAACGCGGTGCCGCTTGCGCTGCTCTCGGTTGTTGCCCTGTTAAGTCTCGTAATGCAGCAGTATTATCGCCGCTTTATCCCGAAGATTTATCTCTTTCCGGATCAGGCGCGCTATAACTCCCTCGCCGATGTGACCTACGGCAGGTACGGGCGAGAGGTGCTCGGCAAGGACATCGTGATTGTCGGCAACAGCTATGAGATGAGCGATTTCACGGGGCGCACCTTCTTTAAAACCTTTGATCCGGCGCATACCGGACAGGGCACGGTAGTCCGGCATGTGTCCTCGGTCTATGACATCGGGCTTGTACATCCGGATATGCTCGTGCTCTTTGAGGATCCCGCACACGATGCGTTTCTCGATGAGACCAAGGCAGTCCGAGAGCTGCAGTGCGCGGTCGACTACGGCTACTATGAAGACGAGTGGATGGATCGGAGCGCGTCCCTCCGCATTCTGCTGCAGGGGAGCGGCGAACTACACTTCCATGTGACCTACCCCGGCACCCTGCGGGGCGGCGAGGAAATCACGGTCGAGAGCGGAAACAGCGTGCAGCATTTCCCGCTCACGAAAAATCGCGAGAGCTTTACGGTCGTAGGGACGCCCTTTGCGCTTAACACCTTCCGCTTTTCGACGAACTTTCAGGTGGAAAATGCCGCCGAACAGCGCGGCGATACGCCGCTCGCGATGCTGGTTCGCTTCGATGTCGATGCGGGAGAAGGAGAGAAGGCATGGGAAGGAAAATAACAGTTCGGCTCCTGCCGCTCTTCGGCTTTCTCTTTCTGACGGCCTATCTCCGGTCGGCGAGCGCGAATGTGGTCTACACCGACTACATCCGTCTCGTAAACAGCTATCTTGAAAATGTTTACAGCTTGTCGCCCTACCTGCACGGCGATGTCCTGACCCGGATTCCGGTCAACTACTTGGAGCGCATTGTGAATGTGCGTTTCTTTCACTACAGCACGATGTTCGACATGGTGCTCGGCGCGGCCTTTCTCTCCCTGAATGCCTACCTTCTGGGGCGCTACTGCGAGAAAAAGCGACTGCCGCTTGCGGTGACGGCGTTACTCATGCTCCTCATGTTCTCGCTGAACAAGTGGGAGATGCTGACCAACGGTTCGGGCTGGGTGCACTTTGCGGCCTTTATGCTCTTTTTCTGCCACTATCTGAGCCTTGACGCGCTGCTGCAAAAGACCGGAGACAGAAAGGCGGCAAGGCGCCTGCTCTGGCTGCCCTCGCTCACGATACTCTTTTTTGCGGGACCCTACTGCGCGATTTACGCGCTGACCGCCGTGCTCGCGGAACTTGTCATCGTGCTTCGCTTTCGGCGGGACTTTCGGCAGAGCGCGGCTCGCGTGCTCGCGGTGCTGTTACCGTTCGGGCTCTATCTCATCAGCCGCAGTCTCTCGGTCGAAGAGAGGCACGGCGCGACGACGGACTCGATTTTCACGGTCGTGCGGGCACATCCCCTGCTCCTGCCGCGCTTTTTTGTGCGCTCCTTTGCCTCCGAAATCATCGGGCAGGAGAGCGCGGGACAGCTGCCGGGCTTTGTGTTCACGGGGCTCGGCCTTCTGGTGCTCACGCTCTATGCCCTTGCGTTTCTGTATGCGGCAAAACTCATAGAGAAGGAGCGTAGCCTCTTTCCGCTCTGTCTAATCGCCTCGGGCTTTCTGAATCATTTGCTGGTCACGGCTTCCCGCTGGATTTTCCTCCGGGAAAATTACGGCATGAGTTCCCGCTATGCGCTGCAGTATCAGGTCGGCATGCTGGGGCTCTTGTTGATCCTTTTCCTATCGGCACGGGACAGCGGGGGACGGCACGCGCGCCGTCTCGCCGCCGTCTCGCTGCTCGTCTTTTGCCTCGGCAATCTTGCCACGACGGCGCATGAAATTCACATGGCGCCCTACCGGAAGGAAAACTTTCTCGCAATGCGGACGGTCGCAAAAAATTTTGAGGCCGAGAGCGATGAGACCCTCGTCAAGGTTCTTTCCTACCATGATCCTGTCCGGATACGGAAAGCACTGTCTCTGTTACAACATAAAAACTTAAATGTGTTTTATGAAAAAAAGGAGTAGAATCGCCTCATGAATAATGCCTATGGCCTGCAGGTAGTGCAGGAAGCGAACTTGAAAATTTTAAAAGAGATACACCGAATCTGTGAGAAGTACAGGATTTCCTATGCGCTGGACTCCGGTACCCTGCTCGGTGCGATTCGCCACGGCGGTTTTATTCCCTGGGACGATGATGCCGATATTGTGATGACGCGGAACCAGTGGGAGGCGTTCCGGAAGGTCGCACCGCGGGAACTCCGTGAGGGTATGCATCTTTTGCTGCCGGAGAGTTTCCGGGGCGGAAGACGTTTCTACGACTTCACGCCGCGCATCATCTACGAGTACTCGAGACGGCGGAACCCGGATGCGGAGACCGCCTACTATGAGGAGAAGCTAAACCATCTCTGGGTGGACATCTTTATTCTGGACCGTCTGCCGGACGGACAGGCGGGTGCACATACGCTGCTCGAACAGAAGGCGCTCTACGCGCTCGCGATGGGACACCGGAGAGCGCTCGATTACGGGAAGTACAGCCTCGGGCAGAAGAGCGCGGTGTTTCTCGGCAGCAGCGCCGGAAAGCTGGTGCCGATGAAAAAGCTCTTTGCCCTCCAGGACAAAGTTGCGCGGCGGGCCAACAAAAAGCAGACAGCGGAGTGGTACTACTCGAATTACGATCCCGGCTATATCGACATCCGCCTGTCGGATGCCGTCGCGCAGGGGCGGATTCAGATTCGCTTTGAGGACTGCGAGCTCTGCATTCCGAAGCACTACGACGAGGTACTCACGAAAATCTACGGGGACTATATGCAGTTGCCGCCGAAGGAAGAGCGGCGGCCGTCCCACGAGAGCACGGGGATTCAAATTTATGGCTGAGAGAACCGATATTCTGACCGTCGTGGTCTCGGTATTTAACGAGGAGGAGGCTCTGCCGCTTTGCCGGGAGCGCCTCACGGAAGTGCTGGAGAGGAGCGGCAGACCCTATGCCCTCCTCTTTGTCAATGACGGGAGCAGTGACGGGAGTGCGGAGCTTCTGGATCGCTTCGCGGCGGAGGATGCCCGCATCCGCGTCCTGCATTTCTCGCGAAATTTCGGGCACGAGGCCGCGATGATCGCGGGCATCGACTACGCGGAGGGCAATGTGATCTGTATGGACGCAGACCTCCAGCATCCGCCGCAGTGCATCCCGGAGATTGTGCGGGCGTTTGACGAGGGCTTCGATGTGATCAGCATGGTGCGGACCGCAAACCGCTCGGCGGGGCTCGTCAAAAATATCACCTCCGCCGGGTTTTACGGCGTCATGAATGCGCTGAGCGGCATCAGGCTCGAGAAAAACGCATCGGACTTTTTCGGCATCTCGGCGCGCGCGGCGGAAGTGCTGCGGCACGATTACCGGGAGCGGGTGCGCTTTCTCCGCGGCTATGTGCAGAGTCTCGGCTTCCGGAGCACGACCCTCTCCTATGAGGCGGCGGCGCGCGCGGCGGGGCATTCGAAATATTCGATTCGAAAGCTGTTCCGCTTCTCGATGAATACGATTATGAGCTTTTCCGACCTGCCGCTCCGGCTCGGCATCTATGCGGGCATCGCCTCGGGGGCCCTCGGCGTGATTCTGCTGCTTTATTCGATTTTCACGAAGCTCCGCTTCGGCGCGCCGGACGGCTACACGACCATCATCGTGGTCATCTGCTTCATGTTCAGCATGTTGTTTCTGATTCTCGGCATTATGGGACAGTACATCGGCGTTCTGTTTCAAGAGGTCAAGGGGCGCCCGATTTATATTGTCGCGGCAGAGCGCGGCGTGCGGGCGGCAGAGCACGGCGTTTCGGCAGACAAAAAAACAGAGCTTAGTCCGGAAGAGGGGAATTCCCAGTAAAATACTGGGAATTCCCCTTGCAAGTTTTTCGGAATATGCTATAGTGGTAATAACAAGAATGATTCCTGTATTATAGGAACCCAACGAAAGGAGTCCCACTATGTTTGAGCAGGTAAAGCTGGATTACGCATTCGCGGCCCTGGAGCCGTATATCGACGCCCTGACCATGGAGACCCACTACTCCAAGCATCACGCGACCTACACCAAGAACTTCAATGCGGCGGTCGAGGCTGCCGGCATTGCGGGCAAGTCCGCAGAGCAGATTCTCTCTTCCCTCGACGAGGTGAAGGACGAGGCGAGCCGCAAGGCACTCCGGAATAACGGCGGCGGCTACTATAACCACAACCTCTACTTTGAGATTATGAGCCCGGAGAAGCACAGCGCGCCGGAAGGTAAGCTTGCGGCAGCCATCGAGAAGCAGTTTGGCTCCGTCGAGGCACTGAAGGAAAAACTGACGGCACTGGCGGTCGGTCAGTTCGGCTCCGGCTGGGCATGGCTCTCGGCAAACAAGGACGGAGAACTTCAGGTTTCGGCGAGTGCAAACCAGGATAACCCCCTCATGGAGGGCAAGGGCTTTGTCCCGATTCTCGGCATCGATGTCTGGGAGCACGCCTACTACTTAAAGTATAAGAATCTGCGCCCGGACTATGTAAAGGCATTCTTCGAGGTACTCGACTGGAAGAAGGTCGGTGAGAAGTACGAGGCGGTACTGGCGTAAGAGAGCGGCAATCAAAACCGGCATAAAAACATGAAATCAAAAAAGGGCGTCGCAGAAGGCTGCGGCGCTCTTTTTGTGGGCTTTGCGATTTGCACGGTATACATTGGATGCGGCTCAGCGCTCCTTCGCGTTTTGCGCCGCTTCCTGCTCCTTCAGGTAATCTGAGGCATCCCGGAAGAAGGAGGCGAGAATCAAAATCATAATAAAGCCGATCGGGAAGGCCGCGATAATCGAGACGGTCTGCAGATTCGCCATGGAGCTCTCCGAGAAGAGGAGGGCAATCGGCAGCAGAATTAAAAGGATGGACCAGAAGAGCTTGAGTCTCCGGTCGGGCTCCTCGTCGCTCGACATCTCGCGGTAGGAGTAGGCGCTCGCGACCACGGCAATCGAGTCAAAGGAGGTCGCATAAAAGGCAATCATCCCGAGCACGAGGAGGATCAGCACGAAGCGGTAGCCCGGCAGGGTGCGGAGTATCGTGAGTATGGTCTCATAGAGATTGCCGCTCTCTGCATACATGCCGAGCAGGTCGATTTTTCCGAACATCTGCAGGCCGAGGCCGTAGTTGCCGAGTACAATGAAGGAGACCCAGGTGCCGAGGAGACCCGCCGCATAGCCCCCGAGTATCACCTCGCGTATGGTGCGGCCGCGGCTGATGCTGCCGATGAAGAACGGCGTCGCGACACACCAGACCATCCAGTAAGCCCAGTAGAAGATGGTTGTGTTCTGCGCAAAACCGGTCTTTCGAAGCGGATCCGTGTAGGTGCAGAGCGAGATAAAGTTCTGCGCGACATTGCCAATCGAGGAGAGACCGGTCTCCAGAATGTAACGCGGCATGCCGCCGAGGAAGAGCACATAAAGAAGAAGCGCAAAGAAAAGCCAGGTGCAGGAGGCTGCCATGATCGAGATGCCGTGGATGCCGAAGTAGGCGCAGACGGTGTAGACTAGGCAGATGAAGAGCAGGATTACAATGGTCAGCGCAGTGCTGTCCTTGACCGAGAAAATCGCGGAGATTGCGCCGGAGAGCAGGGGCGCGGAGACCGCAAAGGTAGTCGCGGTGCCGGCAATCAGCGCGAAGACCGCAATCAGGTCAATGAGTCGCCCCGGAATCCCGTCGGTGTGCTGCTTCAAGAGCGCGCGGCAGGCTTCCGAGTACTTCTGCTTGTTGCGCTTCCGCACATGAATCATGAAGGCAAAGGCGACCGAGAGCGCGAGGTAAAAACCCCACGGGACGGGTCCCCAGTGGAATAAGGAGAAGCTGCCGGCCCAGTCCTGTGTGTCGCCGAGCGACTGCACATGCGCATCGGTCGCGTAGGTCATCCACTCACAGAGCGAGTAGAAGAGAATATCCGCCGCGAGGCCCGCCGTGAACATCATGCTTCCCCATTGGAAGAAAGAGTACTGCGGGCGATCACCGCCGAGGCGGATAGAGCCGAAGCGAGAAAAGGCGAGGTAGAGCGTCAGCAGAAAAATGCCGAGCCCGAGGAGCAGGTAGTACCAGCCGAACTCCTCGCCGAGAAAGCTTCGGATGGCATTCAAGGCAGCGCCGGAAGCCTCCGGTGCGGTGAAAAAGGTCAGGCAGAGTGCCAGAATCAGCAGAAAGGGCAGCAGTGTGATCATCCAGTCGATGCGCTGTGAGAGCTTCTTGTTCATTTTTGTCTTTAACACCTCCAATATTGAACAATTTACCACCCGACGCCCGATTTGGCAAGAGAGAAACTTTAAGCTTTTCTGACAAAGTAGGGAAAATGCTGTTAAAATAGGATGGCATTTACTATAATGCGGAATTGAGTAAGCAGAGGTGAACGGACGATGAAAAAAACAAAATGGGTTTGGGCTTATACAACAGGATTGGCGCTTCTCGGCGCCGTAGCGCTTCTCGGCGGTTGCGGACCGAAGCGCGGTCAGCTCGCGGCTTCAGCGGCGGCTTCGGCAGCTGCGGAACAGGGCAAGGGACAGGATGCTGTGATGCACGACGACATCAAATTGAATTTTGACGAGGCACAGAGCTCCTGCGAGGATCTCCTCAAGGACAACGCGAGCGACTATCCGCTCTCGAAGTACATCGACACCGTCGTGGATGAGAACACCAAGACTGTCATGCTGATCTGGCCGCTCGACAATTCGGCGACCGAGGAGGACGGCGTGCGCTACGCAAACGAGCTGATTCGCGCGTTCAACGATGCCTGCGCGGAGCAGGATTTCTCGATTGCGGCGAGCTCGGAGGAGAGCTACGGCGGTCTCTATCAGAAGTACGCCGTCAACATTCAGGTATTCCGCGAGACGGACATTTTAAAGCCGGACAAGTACCTGGTCAGCATGACCATTCCGGCGGGCAGCAATCAGGCCGTGGTGCCGTTCTCACAGTATGACGGTGTCAACGAAGTCATTCTGACGGACGGAACCGTCAAGGTGCCGGGCGGCAAGTACACAGGCGACCGGACGGGTCTGTACAGCGGAGAGTAAATCTAGGAGGCAGGACAGCATGAGAAAATTAATTCGCCGCACAGCGGCTTTGACTTTAGCACTGGTAACCCTCGCGGCGGGCAGCGTGCGCGCCGATGTGGTACAGCGCGGCGCTTCGGCGGCGACCACAGCCGCCGCGACGGAGAGCGACACTTCCGGCGGCGCGGTGGTCGATCAGAATGCGGTCGGCACTGCGGAGACAACGGCGAGCCAGAGCAGCACGGCGGCGGTGCAGGCGACCACGGCGGCGACATCCCACGGTTCGGGTGTGAACAACGGCACGGCCAAGGTGGTCACAAGCACGCTCTTCGGCGGCGATGAGCTCATGCTGGTTGCGCCGCGCTCGGCAAGCCAGATGATGAGCTTTGTTGTCACGACGAAGGCCGGCAAAGTCCTGGTCTTTGACGGCGGCACCGAGCACGATACCGAACACCTGAAGGAAGTGCTCCGCGCGAAGGGCAGCCATGTGACGGCGTGGTTCATCACCCACCCGCACTCGGACCATGTGGGCGCACTGACCAAGATTCTGCAGGATCCGAATTCCGGCATCAAAATCGATGCGGTCTATTACAACTTCCAGCCGCAGGAGTGGTACAACACGAATGAGGCGTACCGCGCGGACATGGTCGCGCAGTGCCGCAGCGCAATCGAGACGCTGCCGGAGAGTGCGCGTCACACCGTGCACAAGGGCGACAACATTCCGATCGATGACATCACGGTCAATGTGATGAATGACCCCTACCTCTCGAGCGTGAACTCCATCAACAACTCTTCGGTCGCCTATCGCCTCGATGTGAGCGGCCGGAAGATTCTGTTCCTCGGTGACATGGGCGTTCAGGCGGGCAATCAGCTCGTCGCGGACTATGCGAACAACCCCGGCGCGCTGCGCGCGGACATCGTACAGATGGCGCACCACGGCCAGCAGGGCGTGGGTCGCAATGTCTATGAGATGGTGAAACCGGAGATTTGTCTCTGGCCGACACCGCTCTGGCTCTGGGAGAACAACAACGGCGGCGGCTTAAACAGCGGCAACTGGCGCACGCTGGAAGTGAGAGGCTGGATGCGTCAGCTCGGCGTGAAGACCCATGTGGTCGCGAAGGACGGCGACCAGGTGCTCCGCTGATGCGCCTCGGGGAGAGACGCATTGTGCTTGCCTCCGCTTCGCCGCGCCGCCTGGATTTGCTCAGGCAGCTCGGACTTTGCCCGGGCGTGCAGCCGAGTGAGGTTGATGAGCATTCTTCGGAGCGGGATCCCGCGCGCTTTGTGCAGGAACTCGCGCGCCGGAAGGCGGGCTGTGTCGCCGCGACGGAGGCGGCCGGAACCCTGGTCATCGGCGCGGACACCGTTGTGGTGCGGGACGGCATCATCCTCGGAAAGCCGAAGGACAGCGCGGCGGCAACGGAGATGCTTCGCAGTCTGCAGGGCAGAGCGCATGAGGTCTATACCGGTGTCGCACTGCTCCTCGCCGGAGAAACCAAGGAGCGGGTCTTTGCGGCGGAGACGCGGGTTTTTGTCGCGCCGATGACAGAAGACGAAATTCAGACCTATGTCGACAGCGGCGAACCCATGGATAAGGCAGGGGCTTACGGCATTCAGGGGCGCTTTGCCTGCTATATCGAGAAAATCGAGGGCGAGTACAGCAATGTGGTCGGACTCCCGCTCGGGGCGCTCCGCAAAGCGTGGAAAGCGCTGGAAGAGCAAAACGAAGCGGAAAAGTGAAGCAAAAAAGAGAACAGTGTTGCCTTGCGGCGCTGTTCTCTTTTTTTTTGCGCCGAAACGGCCCCGTGAAAGGCAGCTGTGATCCGCGACTCTTTCCCCCGCATAGACAAGCGCGGGAGTTCCCGCTATAATAGGCTTATGTTTTTATGAAGATACAATCACAAGGAGGAAGCTGACAATGAAACACCCAGTCGTAACAATTACCATGGAGGACGGCGGCGTCATGAAACTGGAGCTTTATCCGGAGGTCGCACCGGGTACGGTCAACAATTTCCTGAGCCTCGCAAAGAAGGGGTTTTATGACGGCCTCATTTTTCACCGTGTCATTGAGGGCTTCATGATTCAGGGCGGTTGCCCGATCGGCAACGGCGAGGGCGGCCCCGGCTATGTGATCAAGGGAGAGTTCAAGCAGAACGGCGTGCAGAACGACTTAAAGCACGAGAGAGGTGTGATTTCGATGGCGCGCACCTCGATTCCGGATTCCGCGGGCAGCCAGTTCTTCATCATGCACAAGGCGGCACCGCACCTGGACGGCGGCTATGCGGCGTTCGGCAAGCTGATTGAGGGTGAGGATGTCCTGGACCGCATTGCGACGACAAAGACGAATGCGGCGGATAAGCCGCTGAGAGACCAGAAGATTAAGACCGTCACGGTCGAGACCTTCGGCGAGACCTATCCGGAGCCGGAGAAGCTGCCGGAAATCGAGTATTGACAAAAACCTATGCGGTTTCGCTGAGGGACGGGACAAAGGTGAATGTCACTGTCTCCGACGAGCCCTGGCGGGGCGATGTCAATGTGACGGACTGGGAGGCGGTGACCGAGAGTCTGCTCCTTCGGGCGGCCTGCCGGAAGTGCGGCCGTCCCGCGCCGATTGCGGAGACAGAGCGTCTCTTTCTCCGCGAGCTCTCGATGGAAGACCTCCCTGCCCTGCGGACTTTTTCGCTCCCGGCGAAAGAGAATCGCTATCTCGGCGGCGACTGGGAGGGGCTCAAAGACGAAGCGTTTTTGCGGCGCTATATCGAGACGCAATATGCGTTTTTTGACTACGGCCTCTGGGCGCTCTTTCGGCGCGCGGGAGAGCTGCGCGAAGCACACTTTCTCGGGCTGGTCGGATTCTCGCCGGAGGAGCCGCCGGAACTGGGTTACGCCTTGCGGCCCGAAGCGAGAGGACAGGGCTATGCGGCGGAAGCGGGGCTCGCAGCCCTTCGCTATGCCGAAAGAGAACTCGGATTTACGGCAGCGCAGATACGCGTTGTGCCGGAAAACCGGGCCGGATGCGCGGTCGCGGCAAAAATCGAAGAGCAGTGGAACCGTGCGGGCGGCGCGCCTCAGTGCCGCCTTTTTGTAAAGCATGAAAGTTCTGTATACAAAGACTGAGCGAGAGCGCCGGAATGCGGCACGGTGTGTCGACAGGGGAGTTGGTATGGAAACAGGAAGGGAGAGCGTCCGCGCGCGGGCGTTTGCAAAAATCAATCTGGGGCTTGCGGTGCTCGGCACCCGGGCGGACGGCTATCACTTGCTCCGAACGGGGATGCAGAGTATAAGCCTTGCGGACGAGCTCTTGCTCACGCGGACGGAAGAAGCGGGCATAACGCTTTGCTGCGATGAGCCGTCGCTGCCGACCGACGGGCGGAATCTCGCCGTTCGGGCAGCGGAAGCGGTGTTTCGGCACTGCGGTCTTTCGGGCGGCGTCCGGATTGAACTGAAAAAACGGATTCCCGCGGAGGCAGGGCTCGGCGGCGGCTCGGCAGACGCGGCGGCTGTTCTGCGGGGACTGAGAGCCCTCTTTGCGCTGCCGCTCGGCGACGAAGCGTTGCGCGCTCTCGCACTCCCGCTCGGCGCCGATGTGCCCTTCTGTGTGAGCGGCGGAACCATGCTCGCGGAGGGCATAGGCGAAGCGCTCTCACCGCTCTCTCCGATGCCGCCCTGCCATCTGGTCGTCGTGAAGCCGCCCTGCGGCAGTTCGACCAAGGCCGTCTACGCGGCGCTCTCGCTCTCGGCCATGGCCCCCTGGGAGCAGCCGGATGCGAGACTATTGGAAAATGCGCTGCAGGGACAGAATGTGACGCTGCTCGGCGCTTCGCTGCAGAACGCGCTCGAAAAGCCGGCGACAGAGCTATATCCCGTCCTCCTCGACTATCGGCAGTTTCTCACGGAGAGCGGCGCCGCGGGCGCCGCGATGAGCGGCAGCGGCTCGGCTTTCTTTGCGGTGTTCCCGGAGGCTGAGCGAGACAGAGCGGAACAGTGTATCGCGACAGGGAAAGAACAGTTTCCGGCAGCAACATTCTTTTTGTGCCGCCCGGTTTCTGCGGAAGAAGTCAGCGCGTCGACCTTATGAGCGCGCGGAACAGGAAGGAGGCGCTATGCCGGAAGAATTTAAGATGACGGTCAATGAGTATATGCCGCTTCGCGATGTTGTATTTCACACCTTACGGCAGGCAATTTTAAAGGGCGAGATGGAACCCGGCGAGCGCCTGATGGAAATTCAGCTCGCAAAGAAGCTCGGTGTGAGTCGCACGCCGATTCGCGAAGCCATCCGGAAGCTGGAACTCGAGGGACTGGTCACGATGATACCGCGCCGCGGCGCGGAGGTGGCCGGCATCACGGAGAAGAGTCTCCGTGATGTGCTCGAAGTGCGCCGGGCGCTCGAGGATCTCGCAGTCGAGCTCGCGGTGGAGCGCATGAACAGCGATGACATTGAGCGGCTCGAAGCGGCCAGAATCGGCTTTCGCGAGGCGCTCGATGCGAAGGATATGATACGGATCGCGCAGGCGGACGAGCTTTTCCACGACGCGATTTATGCGGGCACATATAACGACAAGCTCGTACAGATGTTGAACAATCTGCGCGACCAGATGTACCGCTATCGCCTGGAGTATATCAAGGATACCGGCAAGCGCCAGATTCTGCTCCACGAGCACGAGCAGATTCTGACGGCGGTGAAGACGCGAAACATTACGCTCGCGCGTCAGACGATGCGAGAGCACATTGACAACCAGGAGCTCACGATTTCCAAGCGTCTCAGCGAGGAACTCCTGGAGAAGAAAAGCGCAAAACGAAAAGAGGCAAAGAAAAGATGAGTAAGAAAACAGTTGCGGTACTATTCGGCGGGCAGTCCTCGGAGCACGAGATTTCCTGCCTCTCGGCGGCAAATATCATTCACAACATTGATCGCGAAGCCTATGATCTCGTGCTGGTCGGCATCACGAAGGAGGGACACTGGGTCAAGGTGAGCCGCGTCGAGGACATCGAGGACGGCAGCTGGAGAGAGTCGAAGATCGGCGCCGTGCTCTCGCCGGACGCAACGGAGCAGTGCCTCATGATTCATGAGCAGGCTGCGATTACCCGCGTGAAAATAGACCTCGTGTTCCCGGTGTTGCACGGCCTCTACGGCGAGGACGGCACCATTCAGGGCCTCTGCAAACTCGCGCGGATTCCGTTCGTGGGCTGTGGCGTCACGGCGTCGGCGGTCGGCATGGACAAAGGCGTTGCCAAGCTGGTCGTGCATTCGCTCGGTATCCGCCAGGCGGATTTCCTCCTGGTGACGAGTCAGGAACTCAAGGATATGTGCGCCGTCATCGACCGAACAGAGGATCGTTTTTCTTACCCCGTTTTCGTGAAACCCTGCAATGCGGGCTCGAGTTGCGGTGTGACCAAGGTGCACAAGAGAGAGGAGCTCGCGGAGGCGCTCCGCGAGGCGGCGCGCTTTGACAGCCGCATTCTGATCGAGGAGTGCATTGTGGGGCGCGAGATTGAGTGCGCGGTACTCGGCGGCGGCGCACGCCCGGTACAGGCGAGCGGTGTCGGCGAAATTCTTGCGGCGGCCGATTTCTATGACTACGATGCGAAATACTACAATGCGGAGTCGAAGACCGTTGT
Source organism: Stomatobaculum sp. (assembly GCF_057248925.1). NCBI lineage: Bacteria > Bacillati > Bacillota > Clostridia > Lachnospirales > Lachnospiraceae > Stomatobaculum > Stomatobaculum sp. Next base: position 91,519 of record NZ_DBHIHF010000003.1, on the reverse strand, counting down.
GGATCCGGAGCTCCCGGAAGACAGCGCAGAGGAAGTGCGCCAATCGGCAGTCCGCATCTTTGAGGCAATCGACGGCTACGGTTTGTCCCGCGTCGACTTCTTTGTGACGGCGGCGGGAGAGGTCGTTTTCAACGAGATCAATACCATGCCCGGCTTCACGGCAATCAGCATGTATCCGATGCTCTTTGCGGCGCGCGGCAAAGACAAGAAGACGCTTGTGAAAGAGCTCATGGAGCTCGCGTTTGAGAGAGAGGCCTGAATGGACGGCGAGACGTTTGACGAGCAGGATCCGGTCAAACTTTATGTGCCGAAGCGGGAGCGCCGTGAGCGGTTCACCATCGACGCGCACGCCCCGATCGGCGTATTTGACTCCGGCATCGGCGGACTCACAGTCGTGAGAGAGCTGATGCGCCAGATTCCCGACGAGCGCATGGTGTATTTCGGCGACACGGCGCGCCTGCCCTACGGCGCAAAGTCGCGGGACACGATTATACGCTTTTCGCGCCAGATTGTGCGTTTCTTAAAGACGAAGGGTGTGAAGGCGATTGTGATTGCCTGCAATACGGCGAGCTCCCACGCGTTAAAAACCCTCGCCGAGGAGAACGATATTCCGGTGATCGGGGTGATTTACGCAGGCGCGCTGAGCGCGGTGCGCGCCACAAAGAACGGGCGCATCGGCGTGATCGGCACGCGCGGCACGGTCAACTCCGAAATTTATCCGAAGGTCATTCAGAGCATTTCGCCGGGCATCCGCGTGTTTCAGAAAGCCTGCCCCATGTTTGTGCCGCTCGTCGAGGAGGGGCTTTTACACGACAGCGTGACGGACGAAATGGCGGCGCGCTATCTGCAGGAACTGAAGGAGAAGTATGTCGACACGCTGGTGCTCGGCTGCACGCATTACCCGCTGATCCGGAGTACCATCGGGCGCATCATGGGCGAGGAAGTGACGCTCGTGAATCCGGCCTACGAGACCGCGACGGAACTCCGGGATATCCTTGCGCGGGAAAAGCTCTTAAACCCGGGGGACGGAAACATGGAGGGCAAGTATCGCTTCTATGTGAGCGATCTCGCCGAGAATTTTCAGGATTTCGCCAACTCCATTTTGCCGACGGAACACCTGGAGGCGAAAAAAATCGAAATCGAAGAATATTGACGGGGAGGGAGAGCCATGACGGAAGATGTGCTGGTGACCATCAGCGGCAAGCATCTGATCGGCGGCGAGAGCGAGGACGTGGAACTCCTGGTGCCGGGAACCTACCGATGCACGGACGAGGGCATTCATGAGATTGTCTATGAGGAGCCTGCGGAAGAGGAAAGTTTCGGCACGAAAAACACGCTGCGAATCGACGGCAACTCGATGCGCATCGAAAAGCGCGGGGTCTGCACGGCGGAACTCTGCTTCTTAAACAGCGCGGCGCGCACGCTCTGCAACTACCGGACGCCCTACGGCACCTTTTTGATCGGCATCAGCACCTCGGATTTCCGCGTCACGGTCACGGAGAACTGCATTACGGCGGAGCTGATTTATGCGATGGATGTCGGTGATGCGTTTCTGAAAGACTGCGAGATGAAGGTCGAAGTACGCGCGAGAGAGGGGATGCCGGACGAGATCTGAATGACGGGCACAAAAAAAACAGGCGCTTTCGCGCCTGCTGTTTTTGTATTATTTTCTGTGAAGAATGCGGTCTAAGAGGGAGCGCTTCTTCGGGATTGCGGGAACCGCGCCGCCGCGCACGCCCTTCACCTCGACGATGTAAATGCCGCTCACAATGACCTTGCATTCCTGCTTCAGCGGAAGCTGCCGGAAGGCTGTCTCATCCGCCATCAGGGTGATGATCTTTGCGCCGACCTTTGCCTTCACGACCGGGACTTTCATCCAGCGGAGATAGAAGGGGGTCTGCTCCCAGACCAGTTTCGGAAAGCCGGCGTCTTTCAGCTTGACTTTCTTTTTGTCAATCGGCAACATCGTGACGAGCTGCTTGGCCGCCTCGAAGGCCGGTTGCGAAGCCGCCTGTTTCTCTTGTAAGCGCCTGCCGACAAAATAGAGTACGGCAAGTGCGACTGCCGCGATCACAAGGAGCACGAGCAGTACCGTGAGTACGGTATTCATCATTGTCTGGAATCCCCCGTCAATTTTTGTTTTACGTCTATCCTGAAAATAAAGGGACGCTTCAAAAGTATAGCAGAGTCGGAAAAAATACGCAAGACTGTCGCTTGACAGCTTGCAATCGGAATGTTAGGATGAAGTTTGCACTATTGTGGACTCGTAGGCCTTTAGGGAGAAGTATGCCCTTTGGGCCTTAATCCGCACGGGTAACCATTGGTCTTTCAAGTATAGGGGTGATAACGTACATGGAAAAAAGCAATATGCGTCCGATTAAAGCCGGAAAGGGCATTCGCATGAGCTTCTCCCGCCAGAAGGAAGTTTTGCAGATGCCGAACCTCATAGAGATCCAGAAGGATTCTTACGACTGGTTCCTGGGTGAGGGATTGCGGGAGGTATTCCGCGATATTTTCCCCATTGAGGATTTTGCCGGACACCTCAGTCTGGATTTTGTGGATTTTCAGCTCTACCGCGATGAGGCAAAGTACACCATTGCGGAGTGCAAGGAGCGGGATGCCACCTATGCAGCCCCGATGAAGGTCAAAGTACGGCTGTACAATAAGGATAAGGACGAGCATAAGGAGCACGAAGTTTTCATGGGCGATCTGCCGCTCATGACGGACACCGGTTCCTTTGTCATCAACGGCGCAGAGCGCGTCATCGTAAGCCAGCTGGTTCGTTCCCCCGGTATTTACTATACGATTGAACATGATAAGGTCGGAAAGGAATGCTACTTCTGCCAGGTGATCCCGAACCGCGGCGCATGGCTCGAGTACGAGACCGACTCGAACGACGTGTTTAATGTCCGCGTTGACAGAACGAGAAAGGTGCCGGTCACGGTGCTGCTTCGCGCGCTCGGTCTCGGCACGAACGATGAGATCAAGGCGCTGTTCGGCGACGAGCCGAAGCTCGAGGCGAGCTTCCTGAAGGATTCGACCGAGAACTACGCGGACGGTCTTCTTGAACTCTACCGCAAGATTCGTCCGGGCGAGCCGCTCTCGGTCGAGTCGGCGGAAGGCCTGTTGCGTTCGATGTTCTTTGACCCGCGCCGCTATGACCTTGCGCGCGTGGGCCGCTATAAATTCAATAAGAAGCTCCACTTAAAGAACCGCGTGGTCGGCAAGGAACTCTTGGAGGATGCCGTGGATCCGAACACCGGCGAGATTCTCGCGGAGAGCGGCACGGTAATCACGAGAGAACTCGCGACCGAGATTCAGGACGCGGGCATTCCGTATGTGATGGTGAAGGGCACGAGCACGCCCGAGCGCGCGCTGAAGGTGCTCTCGAACCTCATGGTCGATATTCGCAACTATGTCGACATGGAGAACCCGACCGAATACGGCATCGTGGAGCCGGTCTACTATCCGGCGCTCATGGAAGTCCTGAAGGAGGCCGAGGAGAACAAGGTCGACGTCAAGAAGTACGTGAAGCGGCATGTGGATCGCCTGATTCCGAAGCACATCACGAAGGAAGATATTTTTGCTTCCATCAACTACAACATGCAGATCGAAGAGGGCATCGGTACGACCGATGACATTGACCACCTCGGCAACCGCCGCATCCGTGCGGTCGGCGAGCTCCTGCAGAACCAGTACCGCATCGGTCTGTCCCGCATGGAGCGCGTGGTCAGAGAGCGCATGACGACCCAGGATATCAGCGAGATTACGCCGCAGTCCCTGATCAACATCAAGCCGGTCACGGCGGCGGTCAAAGAATTCTTCGGTTCTTCCCAGCTCTCGCAGTTCATGGACCAGAACAACCCGCTCTCGGAGCTCACGCACAAGAGAAGACTCTCGGCGCTCGGCCCGGGCGGTCTCTCGAGAGATCGCGCAGGCTTCGAGGTTCGAGACGTCCACTACACGCACTACGGCAGAATGTGCCCGATCGAGACCCCCGAGGGCCCGAACATCGGACTCATCAACTCGCTCGCAAGCTATGCGCGCATCAACCCCTACGGCTTTATCGAGGCGCCCTACCGCGTGGTTGACAAGTCCGAGGATCCGAAGAACCCGCGCGTCACGGATGATGTCGTGTATCTCGCGGCGGATGAGGAAGATAATTTTATTGTCGCACAGGCAAACGAGCCGCTCGACGAAGAGGGACACTTTGTCCACAACAATGTCTCCGGTCGACACAAAGAGGAGACTTCGGCGTTCCAGAAGCGCCTCATCGACCTGATGGACGTCTCGCCGAAGATGGTCTTCTCGGTCGCGACAAGCATGGTCCCGTTCCTCCAGAACGACGACGCAAACCGCGCCCTGATGGGCTCGAACATGCAGCGTCAGGCCGTTCCGCTCATGCTGACCGATGCGCCGGTCGTGAGCACCGGCATGGAAGCCAAGGCGGCGGTCGACTCCGGCGTCTGCCAGGTCGCGCGCCACGCGGGCACGGTCGTGATGAGCTCGGGCAGCGAAATCACGGTACGCCGCGACGATAACGGCGAGATTGAGCACTACAAGCTCACAAAGTTCCAGCGTTCGAACCAGTCGAACTCCTATAACCAGAAGCCCATCGTGAACGCGGGCGACCATGTCGAGGAAGGCGAGGTCATCGCGGACGGTCCTTCGACCCACGACGGTGAGATC
>NZ_DBHIHF010000003.1:0-86820 GCF_057248925.1 Stomatobaculum sp. | reverse complement strand
ACCCGCTGATCGGCTTCATGACCTGGGAGGGTTATAACTACGAGGACGCGGTTCTTCTCTCCGAGCGCCTGGTCCAGAACGATGTGTTCACCTCGATTCACATTGAGGAGTACGAGTGCGCATCGCGCGACACGAAGCTCGGCGCGGAGGAAATCACGCGGGATGTCCCGGGTGTCGGCGACGACGCGCTTCGGGATCTCGATGACAACGGCATCATCCGCATCGGCGCGGAGGTTCGCGCCGGAGACATTCTGGTCGGCAAGGTGACGCCGAAGGGCGAGACCGAACTCACGGCGGAGGAGAGACTGCTCCGCGCAATCTTCGGCGAGAAGGCCAGAGAGGTCCGCGACACCTCGCTCAAGGTGCCGCACGGCGCCTACGGCACGGTCGTGGAGGCGCGTGTCTTTACGAGAGAGAACGGCGATGAGCTCTCTCCGGGCGTGAACCAGAATGTCCGCATTTATATCGCACAGAAGAGAAAGATTTCGGTCGGCGACAAAATGGCAGGCCGACACGGCAACAAGGGTGTTGTGTCGCGCGTGCTTCCGGTCGAGGATATGCCCTTCCTGCCGAACGGCCGTCCGCTCGACATTGTGCTGAATCCGCTCGGCGTGCCGTCGCGTATGAACATCGGACAGGTCAAGGAGATTCACTTCTCGCTCGCTGCCAAGGTGCTCGGCTTCAACGTGAGCTCCCCGGTCTTTGACGGCGCGGACGAGAACGACATCATGGATATGCTTGAGATGGCAAACGACTACGCAAACGGCAGCTTCGAGGACTTCAAGGCGAAGTACGGCGAAGTGCTGCGCCCGGAGGTCATGCAGTATCTCGAGGAACACCTCGATCACCGCGAGGAGTGGAAGGGTGTGCCGATTCAGCGAAACGGTAAGGTACAGCTCCGCGATGGCCGCACCGGCGAGCCGTTTGAGGGCGAGACCACGATCGGTTTCATGCATTACTTAAAGCTTCACCATCTGGTAGACGATAAGATTCACGCGCGTTCCACCGGTCCCTACGCAATGGTTACGCAGCAGCCGCTCGGCGGCAAGGCGCAGTTCGGCGGCCAGCGTTTCGGAGAGATGGAGGTCTGGGCGCTCGAGGCATACGGCGCAGCTTATACGCTGCAGGAGATTCTGACCTTCAAGTCGGACGATGTCGTGGGCCGTGTCAAGACCTACGAGGCCATCATCAAGGGACAGAACATTCCGCAGGCAGGCGTGCCGGAGTCCTTCAAGGTGCTGCTCCGAGAGTTGCAGGCGCTGGGACTCGATGTGCGCGTGCTTCGCGAGAACGGCGAAGAGGTAGAACTGAAGGAAAATGTCGACGAGGAAAATGTGAGCATGCGCTCCATTCTCGAGGGCGATTCCAGACGCTACCGCGACGAGGACAACTTTGCGGGCGCGGGCTATTCGACGCAGGAGTTCCAGGACGGCGAACTTGTGAACGTCGGAGAAGAAGCGACGGAAGATGACACACAGGGAGAAGCGTAAGTGTCAGATCACTTCGCGGTTTCAAGAGAAGGAGGCTGTACTGAATGCCCGAAACAACAACAGGTTACGAGCCGATTACGTTTGACGCCATTCGCATTGGGCTTGCGTCCCCGGAGAAGATTCTGGAGTGGTCGCACGGCGAGGTCAAAAAGCCGGAGACAATCAACTACAGAACGCTGAAGCCCGAGAAAGACGGACTGTTCTGCGAGCGCATTTTCGGACCGAGCAAGGACTGGGAGTGCCACTGCGGAAAATATAAGAAAATTCGTTACAAAGGTGTGATTTGCGACCGCTGCGGTGTCGAGGTGACCAAAGCCTCGGTCCGCAGAGAGCGCATGGGTCACATTTCGCTTGCGGCACCCGTGTCGCATATCTGGTACTTTAAGGGCATCCCGAGCCGCATGGGACTTATTCTGGATCTCTCTCCGCGTATTCTGGAGAAGATTCTCTACTTTGCCTCCTATGTGGTGCTCGACGGCGGCGACACCCCGCTCTCGTATAAGCAGATTCTCTCCGAAAAGGAGTACCGCGAGGCGGAGGAGCAGTACGGCGACAATGCGTTCCGCGCGGGTATGGGCGCGGAGGCGGTGCTCGAGCTCTTAAAGAACATTGACCTCGAGAAGGAATCCGAGGAGATGCAGGCAGAACTTGAGACAGCTTCGGGTCAGAAACGCGCCAAGCTCATCAAGCGCCTCGAGGTCGTGGAGTCGTTCCGGAAGTCCGGCAACCGCCCGGAGTGGATGATACTCACGGTGGTTCCGGTCATTCCGCCGGACATCCGCCCGATGGTGCAGCTCGACGGCGGTCGTTTTGCGACGAGCGATTTAAACGACCTCTACCGCCGCATCATCAACCGCAACAACCGCCTCGCGCGCCTCTTGACCCTCGGTGCACCGGACATCATTGTCCGCAATGAGAAGCGCATGTTGCAGGAGGCGGTCGATGCTCTGATCGATAACGGCAGAAGAGGCCGTCCGGTCACGGGACCCGGCAACCGCGCTTTAAAGTCCCTCTCCGACATGTTGAAGGGTAAGCAGGGACGTTTCCGTCAGAACCTGCTCGGCAAGCGTGTCGACTACTCCGGCCGTTCGGTTATCGTGGTCGGCCCGGAATTAAAGATTTACCAGTGCGGTCTCCCGAAGGAGATGGCAATCGAGCTCTTCAAGCCCTTCGTCATGAAGGAACTTGTCGAGAACGGCGCGGCGCACAACGTGAAGAGCGCAAAGAAGATGGTAGAGCGCATGGAGACCGCGGTCTGGGATGTCCTCGAGGATGTCATCAAAGAGCACCCGGTCATGTTAAACCGCGCACCTACGCTGCACCGCCTCGGCATCCAGGCCTTCGAGCCGATTCTGGTCGAGGGCAAGGCAATCAAGCTTCATCCGCTCGTCTGTACCGCATTTAACGCGGACTTCGACGGTGACCAGATGGCAGTCCACCTGCCGCTCTCGGTCGAGGCGCAGTCCGAGTGCCGTTTCCTCATGCTCTCGCCGAACAACCTCCTGAAGCCTTCGGACGGCGGCCCGGTCGCAGTTCCGTCGCAGGATATGGTGCTCGGCATCTACTACCTGACGCAGCAGCGCGACGGCGCAAAGGGCGAGGGAATGTTCTTCAAGAGCCCGAACGAGGCGCTGCTCGCATACGCGAACCACGAGATTACGCTCCAGACCAAGATTAAGGTCCGCTTCACGAAGAAGATGCCGGACGGCACCGTGCTCTCGGAAGTGCAGGACAGCTCGGCCGGACGCATTCTCTTCAACGAAATCATCCCGCAGGATCTCGGCTTTGTGGATCGCTCGAAGCCGGAGAATGCGCTGAAGCCCGAGATTGACTTCCTCGTCAAGAAGAAGCAGTGCAAGCAGATTCTCGAGAAGGTCATCAATGTGCACGGCCTCTCCCGCACGGCGGAAGTGCTCGACGACATCAAGGCGATCGGCTACAAGTATTCGACGATTGCCGGTATGACGGTTTCGATTTCCGACATGACGGTTCCGGCGACGAAGAAGGAACTCATCGCGAAAGCACAGGCGCGCGTGGAGGAAATCAGCAAGAACTTCCGCCGCGGTCTCACGACCGATGAGGGCCGCTACAAAGAGGTCATCAAGACCTGGCAGGAGACGGATAAGCAGCTCACCAAGGACCTGCTCGAAGGTCTCGACCAGTACAACAACATCTTCATGATGGCGGACTCCGGTGCCCGCGGTTCCGATAAGCAGATCAAGCAGCTCGCCGGTATGCGAGGCCTGATGGCAGATACGACCGGTCACGCAATCGAACTTCCGATCACGAGTAACTTCCGTGAGGGTCTCGACGTTCTGGAGTACTTCATCTCCGCACACGGCGCCCGCAAGGGACTTTCGGATACGGCTCTCCGTACGGCAGACTCGGGTTACCTGACCAGACGTCTGGTCGATGTCTCACAGGACCTCATTGTCCGCGAAGTGGACTGCTCCGAGGGCAAGGAAATCCCGAACATGGAGATCAAGGCGTTCATGGACGGCAAGGAGACCATTGAGGGTCTGCAGGACAGAATCACCGGACGCTACATCGCCGAGGACATTGTGGATCCGGACACCGGCGAAATCGTGGTCAAGGCAAACCGCATGGTCACGCCGAAGCGCGCCGAGGCTGTGATGTGCGTCCTCGAGAAGACCGGCAGAACTTCGGTCAAGATTCGCACGATTCTCACCTGCAAGTGCATGAACGGTATCTGCGCGAAGTGCTACGGCGCCAACATGGCGACCGGTCAGGCGGTGCAGGTCGGCGAGGCGGTCGGTATCATCGCGGCGCAGTCGATCGGTGAGCCCGGTACGCAGCTTACCATGAGAACCTTCCATACGGGCGGTGTCGCAGGCGGCGATATCACCCAGGGTCTTCCGCGTGTCGAGGAGCTTTTCGAGGCGAGAAAGCCGAAGGGTCTCGCAATCATCGCCGAGATTCCGGGCGTGGTCGAGTTCCGCGATACGAAGAAGAAGCGCGAGATTATCGTCACGAATCCGGAGGACGGCAACTCGAAGACCTACCTGATTCCGTACAGCTCCCACATTGTGGTTTCGGACGGCCAGAGACTCGAGGCCGGCGACGAGCTGACGAGCGGTTCCTTAAACCCGCACGATGTCCTGAAGATCAAGGGCGTTCGCGCCGTGCAGGACTACATGCTCCGCGAAGTGCAGCGCGTGTACCGCTTACAGGGTGTTGAAATCAACGACAAGCACATCGAGGTCATTGTCCGCCAGATGCTGAAGAAGATTCACGTCGAGGATGCGGGCGATGCCGGTATCCTGCCGGGCATCAATATGGATGTGCTCGAATTTAACGCGATGAACGAGAAGCTTATTGCCGAGGGCAAGACCCCGGCCGAGGGCAAGCAGATCATGCTCGGTATCACGAAGGCTTCGCTCGCGACCGACTCCTTCTTCTCCGCAGCTTCGTTCCAGGAAACCACGAAGGTGCTGACCGAGGCGGCCATCAGTGGCAAGACCGATCACCTGATCGGCCTCAAGGAGAATGTCATCATCGGCAAGCTGATTCCGGCGGGTACCGGCATGCGCCGCTACCGCAACGTGAAGCTCGACACCGATGTGCCGGAGAGCGAGGCGGTCGAGGAGATTTCGGACGACGATCCGGCAGTGCTCGACATCCGCGACGAGATCGATGAGGTACTCCCCGAAGAGGAGACGCGCGACGCCGTGGAGCGCGCGGTCGAAGAGCTTGCGGACGACGGCGCGGATGCCTGAGTCTGCTTGACAAACAAATAAATACAGCGTATATTGATATGGCGTGCCCTATGGACATGCCATATCTTTATGTCCGGGAAACGCAAAAAACTGCAGGAACGCAACCGCAGAACACTATCACAAGGAGGAAACAGAAGAATGCCTACATTCAACCAGTTAGTCAAAAAAGGCAGAGAAACTTCCGAGCGCAAGCCCAAGGCTCCGGCGCTTCTCAGAAGCTTCAACTCGCTTCACAAGAAGCCGATTGCCGACAACTGCCCGCAGAAGAGAGGCGTGTGCACCGCCGTCAAGACGGCGACCCCGAAGAAGCCGAACTCCGCGCTGAGAAAGATCGCGAGAGTCCGTCTCTCGAACGGCGTTGAGGTGACGAGCTACATCCCGGGCGAGGGCCACAATCTCCAGGAGCACAGCGTTGTGCTGATCCGCGGCGGAAGAGTCAAGGACCTGCCCGGTACCCGTTACCACATTATCCGTGGAACGCTGGATACCGCAGGTGTCGCAAACCGCCAGCAGGCCCGCTCCAAGTACGGCGCTAAGCGTCCGAAGGCGAAGAAGTAATCTTACGCCACAGAACCAGGCGATCATAGACTCATAAGTGCACGATTGTGATATGTGCTGCAGGTTGCAGGAAATAAATCAGAATCCGCACGAACAACCTAATGGGATGAGTACCGATGATCTAATTCACGGACGGGGATGGTGCCGTCCGCATAATTAAGGAGGGAAGTAACGTGCCACGCAAAGGACAGACAAGAAAGAGAACTGTTCCGGCAGATCCGGTTTACAACAACGCAGTTGTGACCAAACTGGTCAACCAGATCATGCTGGATGGCAAGAAGGGCATCGCACAGAAGATTGTGTACGGTGCATTTGAACGCATTCGCGAGAAGACGGGCAAGGAGCCGGTCGAGGTCTTTGAGGCTGCCATGAACAACATCATGCCGGTGCTCGAGGTCAAGGCGAAGAGAATCGGCGGCGCAACCTACCAGGTGCCGATCGAGGTGAAGCCGGAGAGAAGACAGGCGCTTGCGCTTCGTTGGCTCACGAGTTTCTCCCGCGCGCGCGGCGAGAAGACGCAGGAAGAGCGTCTCGCGGCAGAGCTGATGGATGCTGCAAACAACACCGGCTCCGCAGTCAAGAGAAAAGAAGATATGCACAAGATGGCAGAGGCAAACAAGGCTTTTGCTCACTACAGATTTTAATTAGGAGGAGAGTCAGTGGCTGCAAGTAAAGAACGTCAGTACCCTCTCGAGAGGACCAGAAATATCGGAATCATGGCGCATATCGATGCCGGAAAAACGACACTGACCGAGCGCATCCTCTACTACACAGGCGTCAACTACAAGATCGGTGAGACCTACGAAGGTACCTCCACGATGGACTACATGGAGCAGGAGAGAGAGCGCGGCATTACGATTACGTCTGCCGCAACGACCTGCCATTGGACCCTGCAGGAGAGAAATCAGGTCAAGCCGGGTGCGAAGGAACACCGCATCAACATCATCGATACGCCCGGACACGTCGATTTCACGATCGAGGTTGAGAGATCGCTCCGCGTCCTGGACGGCGCTGTCGGTGTCTTCGACGCAAAGGGCGGTGTTGAGCCCCAGTCGGAGAACGTCTGGAGACAGGCGGATACCTACCACGTTCCGCGTATCGCCTTCATCAACAAGATGGATATCATGGGCGCGAACTTCTTCATGACGGTCGACCAGATTGAGCATCGTCTCGGCAAGAACCCGGTCTGCATTCAGTTGCCGATCGGCAAGGAGAACGATTTCAAGGGCATCATCGACCTCGTGGAGATGCAGGCTTATATCTACAACGGCAACAAGGGCGACGACATCTCGATTACCGACATTCCGGAAGAGCTGAAGGACGAGGCGAATGAGTGGCACCAGAAGATGGTGGAGCAGATCTGCGACCTCGACGAGGAGCTCATGGAGAAGTACCTCGAGGGCGAGGAGCCGTCGATCGAGGAGCTGAAGAGAGTGCTCCGCAAGGGCACCTGCGAGAACAACGCTGTTCCGGTCTGCTGCGGATCCGCACACTTCAACAAGGGCATTCAGAAGCTCCTTGACGCTGTCATCGAGTATATGCCCTCCCCGCTGGACATCCCGGCTATCAAGGGCTGGACGCTGGACGGCGAGGAAGACGAGCGTAAGGCTTCCGATGAGGAGCCGTTCTCCGCACTCGCATTCAAGATTATTTCCGACCCGTTCGTCGGCCGTCTCGCATTCTTCCGTGTCTACTCGGGCACGCTGAACACCGGTTCCTACGTCCTCAACTCCTCGAAGGAGAAGAAGGAGCGCGTGGGCCGTATTCTGCAGATGCACGCAGACAAGAGAATGGAGCTCGAGAAAGTGTTCTCCGGCGACATCGCCGCTGCGGTCGGCTTCAAGGCAACTTCGACCGGTGATACGATCTGCGACGAGCAGCATCCGATCATCCTCGAGTCCCTGGAGATTCCGAAGCCGGTTATCGACATCGCAATCGAGCCGAAGACCAAGGCCGGTCAGACCAAGATGATCGACGCGCTGCAGAAGCTTGCGGAGGAGGATCCGACCTTCCACGCGACGACCAACGCGGAGACCGGTCAGACCATCATCTCCGGAATGGGCGAGTTGCACCTTGAGATCATTGTCGACCGTCTGCTTCGCGAGTACAACGTCGAGGCAAATGTCGGTGCGCCGCAGGTTGCATACAAGGAGACCTTCACCAAGCCGGTGGATGTCGAGTCCAAGTATGTCAAGCAGTCCGGCGGTAAGGGCCAGTACGGTCATTGTAAAGTTAAGTTCGAGCCGATGGACGCAAACGCAGAGAAGACCTACGAGTTTGTCAACGCCGTGACCGGCGGTGCAATCCCGAAGGAGTTCATTGCCCCGATCGACGAAGGTATCCAGGAGGCTGCGAAGAGCGGTATTCTCGGCGGCTATCCGGTGCTCGGTGTCAAGGCGACTGTCTACGACGGTTCCTACCACGAGGTCGACTCCTCGGAGATGGCCTTCCACATCGCAGGCTCGCTGGCATTCAAGGATGCCATGCAGAAGGGCGGCGCTGTGCTGCTTGAGCCGATCATGAAGGTCGAGGTCACAATCCCGGAGGATTACATGGGCTTCGTCGTCGGCGACATCAACTCCCGTCGCGGTCGCGTCGAGGGCTTTGAGGATATCTCCGGCGGCAAGATGATTAAGGCATTCGTTCCGCTTTCCGAGATGTTCGGTTATTCGACCGATCTTCGTTCCGGTACGCAGGGCCGCGGTAACTACTCGATGTTCTTCGAGAAGTACGAGCAGGTTCCGAAGAACATTGCGGACAAGATTCTCTCGGACAAGAAGTGAGCGGGTATTGATTAAATTCCCCGCATAAGCTATAATTCAAACTAGTATATTTTGATAATCTGAGATTATATTTCGGATTTCACCAAGGAGGAAATTTTCAATGGCTAAGGCTAAATTTGACAGAACCAAGCCCCACTGCAACATCGGCACCATCGGCCACGTTGACCACGGCAAAACCACTCTGACTGCGGCAATCACGAAGGTTCTCGCAACCAGACTGCCCTCCGACACGAACAAGATCGTCGACTTCGAGAACATCGATAAGGCACCGGAGGAGAGAGAGCGTGGTATCACGATCAACACCGCCCATGTCGAGTACGAGACCAAGGCTCGTCACTACGCACATGTCGACTGCCCCGGACACGCTGACTATGTCAAGAACATGATCACCGGCGCAGCACAGATGGACGGCGCTATCCTCGTCGTTGCTGCAACCGACGGTGTTATGGCGCAGACCCGTGAGCACATCCTGCTCGCTCGTCAGGTTAACGTTCCGTACATCGTTGTCTTCATGAACAAGTGCGACATGGTCGACGATGAGGAGCTCCTTGACCTCGTCGAGATGGAGATCAGAGAGCTGCTGAACGACTACGGCTTCCCGGGCGATGATGTCCCGATCATTCGCGGTTCCGCTCTGAAGGCGCTTGAGGATCCGAATGGCCCGTGGGGCGACAAGATCATGGACCTCATGAACGCTGTCGATGAGGCAATTCCGGAGCCGGAGCACGAGAACGACAAGCCGTTCCTGATGCCGGTCGAGGATGTCTTCACGATTACCGGTCGTGGTACCGTTGCTACCGGTCGTGTGGAGAGAGGTACCATCAAGCTCAACGACGAAGTCGAGCTCATCGGTATCAAGGAAGAGGGCAGAAAGACTGTCGTTACCGGTATCGAGATGTTCAGAAAGCTCCTTGACTACGCTGAGGCAGGCGACAATGTTGGTCTCCTTCTTCGCGGTGTCAACAGAGAGGACATCCTTCGCGGCCAGGTTCTGGCTAAGCCGGGTACGGTTACCTGCCACACCAAGTTCACGGCTCAGGTTTACGTCCTGAAAAAGGAAGAGGGTGGCCGTCACACGCCGTTCTTCAACAACTACCGTCCGCAGTTCTACTTCAGAACCACGGACGTGACCGGTGTTTGCGTTCTTCCGGAAGGCACCGAGATGTGCATGCCGGGCGACAACATTGAGATGACGGTTGAGCTGATTCACCCGATCGCTATGGAGCAGGGTCTCCGCTTCGCTATCCGCGAGGGCGGCAGAACCGTCGGTTCCGGCAGAGTCGTTAAGATCATCGAGTAATCAGATCTAATTTAAATGAACATCGCCATGCGGCGATTACGATCCTACGGTGAAGAGGCCGGGAGCGAAAGCTCTCGGCCTCTTCGTTTTTTGTTCAACCGTTGACGCAACAAGCCGTTTGCCGTATGATAAAACCATAGAGTGGTACTAAAATGAGGTGTGAAATGCCGACAAAAGAGAAGTTACTGCGAAAGCTGTTTCAGAAAAGATTGCCGAGAAATTTCACCAAGCAGGACTTGAGTGCATTGATGGCACAGTGCGGATGCCGCAAGGGGCAGGGAGGAAGAGGCTCCGGAATTCGCTTTTTCCATGAAGCCAGTGGAAGAATTTTGGCGTTTGATGAACCGCATCCGGAAAATGAGTTGTACCCGTATCAGCTTAAATGAGTGCGGCGATTTCTTCGAGAAATCGGAGAGTACAGAGAGGATAAAACAAATGATGGAGTATAAGGGCTATCACGCAGAAATCAAGTATTCGGATGAAGATAGATTATTTGTGGGACAAGTAGTTGGAGTGAGTGATACGCTGGCGTTTCACGGTGCTTCCGTAAGCGAACTGGAGCAAATGTTTCACCAATCGATTGACAACTATCTGGAGCTTTGCAGAGAATTTGGGAAGGTACCCGAGAGAGAATACAAGGGAAAATTTAATGTACGGATTCCGGCAGCCTTGCATAGAACTGCAGTACTTTGCGCAAAACAGAGGGAGATGTCTTTGAATGACTTTGTGACGCGCGCCCTGGAAGCGGCGTGTGCGAAGCTCACGGTCGAAGCTTAAAAGCGCTTGTATAAAACGAAAAAAGGCGTATAATGTTCCTTATATAATTTAGCGCGTTAAAGCGAAAAAGTAAGTGAGAAACAGGGGGATGTGGGGATGAGCCCGATTGTTGCAATCATAGAGGGTATGACAAAGTTTTTGTGGGGCGACTTGCTGCGGATTCCGCTGCCGGGCGGCAGTTCGATCGGGCTCTCGCTCATGGTGTTGCTGCTGATTCCGGCGGGTATTTTCTACACGATACGGACGCGTATTTTGCCGCTCCGCCTGTTTCCGGAGATGATTTCCGTGCTGCTGGAAAAGCAGGAGGGCAGGGACGCGGCCGATCCCGCGAGCGGACGGCTTTCAGGCATGCAGGCACTCATTGTCTCGACCGCGACCCGCGTCGGCATGGGCAATCTGGTCGGCGTGGTCGCAGCCATCTCGGCGGGCGGCGCAGGCGCTGTCTTCTGGATGTGGGTCACCGCAATCATCGGCGCTTCGACCGCCTTTGTCGAGGCGACGCTCGCCCAGCTCTACAAGAAAAAGGATCCGCTCTACGGCGGTTACTGGGGCGGTCCGGCGTACTATATCCACGACTTTTTCTTGAAGCGCCGCATCCGGGAGGGCGCGCGCTCCGAGGCAGAGATCGAAGCCCAGACCGAGTTCCGCGGCAAGCGAAATCTCGTCTCGATTCTCTTTGCAATTTCCGCTTTGATTTGCTGGGGCGGTATCAGCCAGGTCATCGGCAATTCGGTCTCCTCGGCCTTTGAGAATGCCTTCCGCATTCCGCCGCTCTATTCGACCGTTGTGCTGGTCGCGATTGCGGCCGTGATTGTGCTTCGGAAGCACGCGACTGCCAAGGTGCTGGATCTGATTGTCCCCTTCATGGCGGGCATCTATTTTGCAATGACAGTCTTTGTGATTGTGCGGAACATAGGCCTCCTGCCCTCGGTCTTTGGGCGCATTTTCTCGGAGGCGTTCGGCCTCCGGCAGATGGTCGCAGGCGGTTTCGGTGCGGTGCTGATGAACGGCGTGAAGCGCGGTCTCTTCTCAAATGAGGCGGGCAGCGGTTCCGCGCCCTGCGCGGCGGCGGCGGCGGATGCGAATCATCCGGTCAAGATGGGGCTCTTTCAGGCGGCGGGCGTGTTCATTGACACCCTGGTCATCTGCTCCTGCACGGCCTTCCTCATGCTGCTGGCGCCCCAGGATAAACTTGCGAATCTCAGTGGTATGGACCTGCTCCAGACTGCGATGCAGTATCACTTCGGGCGCTTCGGCGTCTTCTTCATCGCGCTGGTGCTCTGGCTCTTCAGTTTCTCGACCTTCCTCGGGATACTGTTTTACGCGCACAGCAACATTGCCTACCTCTTCGGCGCGAACTGGGGCTCGCAGTTCGGCTATAAGATTTTTGCCCTCGTCATGCTCTTTGTGGGAGGTCTCGCGCAGTATTCCGTGGTATGGGATCTCGGCGATGTGGGCATAGGCCTCATGACCATCTTTAACCTGATTGTGATGTACCCGCTCAGCAAAGATGCAATCACCGCACTGAAGGACTATGAGCGCGGCATGAAGCGCAGAAGAAGACCCTGAGGTGGCAGGCCGAAAGGGCAAAGAGCAGCGGTTTCCGGTGGGAAAGTGTGACAGTCTGTGCTATACTGCTCTGTGGTGTCCATGAGACAAAACAGAGAACAGTAAGGGGGAATCGGTATGAATGCACAGATGATGACTGTCATCGTCACAGCGGTCTGCGCCGTCCTGGCGATTGGACAGATTCTGTTGATCAAAGTGGCCAATGAGAAAGGGTGGAGCATCCGCATCCGTCCGCTTAACATTCTGGCCTGCATCATTGTCGTGGTGCTCGGCGTATATTCGCTGGTCACCGGAAATTATTTGTTGAAATAAGGATTTGTGATTTGAGAAAGTGCCTCACCCGGCGAATACCGGGCGGGGCGCTTTTTGTCAGACAGATTCACAAAAGCGTAAGAGAGCTGTAATTGATTAAATCCCGCTAATTGCTACAATAAAGATACAAGTTTAATTCCAAGGGATGTAACTTCGATAAAGACAAGGAACAAAGTTAAAAAGCTAACAAATGATAAGATAGGGGCGGAGAAGAAACGAAAGTAAAAGGAGGTAGGAGGAATACGCTGCGGATAACGGATGAGCGCTTTGCTTATAAGCGGGATTTGGAGCAGGATAGAGAGAACGGAAAAAATAAGGACAGTCACAGGGAGGTGTAAAATGGACGGAAGGAAAGCACAAACGATAGAGAAACTTGCAGATGGGATTTTGAGCTTATCGGTTGCCTTAAGGGCACTGACTGCGGTAAAAGTACTTCCGACTGTTTCGGAGAGCTTTCAGATATGGTGCATCCTCATTTTTAATAGTGTAATCGGGCTGGGATGGCTCCTGGGCTCTGCGCGAATGTGGAAAAAGGTAGTTGCTGTTTTGCTTCTGCTGCTTTGTGTACTCGGACTGCTTGTGAACAGAGCATTTCTTTTTTGATGGGGAGAAAAGCAATGACGGATGAAAAATTGACGCGTAGCCTGACGAAGGTCTCGCGCATGCTTGCCCTTTTCTTACTTTTGTTTGCGATTGAGGATGCTTTTGTGTTGAAGTATGGCTTGGTGAGGTACGGAGGGCCATACTCCGCTGTATATCTGGGGCTTTTCGCGCTGAGCGGCTTTCTTGGAAAGACAGACTGGTGGCAGAAGGTGCTAAGCGCAGTGTTGCTGGTGTTTCTCTGCCTGGAGCTTGCGGGATTTCGGTTTTGATTAAACTTATTTGTGCACAGGGTATCAAAGAGAGAGGGAAGCGGCTATCGCCGCTTCCCTCTCTCTTTAGTCTATTTTATTCCCCGGGCGCCTGTCCCACGCTGGCTTTCTGTGCGGGGGCACTGACCTGAAGCGCCGGAACCTGCTCTATGGCGATCCCGGTCTCCGCGGGCGGCGCTTTGAGCTCGGCCTGCTTTGCGCTGCCCGGTGTCCTGCCGACTTTTGCGCCGGCCGAGACGGTCAGCTGCTCATTCCGCGCGCCGCTATCGGGCACGGCTGCCTCGTGCATCGCGCCGCTGCCGTCTATGGTCCAATGTTTTGCCGCGTAGTCAAACTCGGTATTGACCTGCATCACGCCGTCTTTGCCGAGCGAGTAGAGCGTGCCGCCCACATCGGTGACGCCGGTCCGCATCGCACCGTCGGGTCCGAGATAGTACCAGCTGCCGCCTATTTTCTGCCAGCCGTTTTGCATGACGCCGTTCGTATCAAAGTAATACCACTTCCCGTCCGTCTGCACCCAGCCGGTCTTCATGGCGCCGCTACCGTTTAAGTAGTACCAGTTGCCGCCAAGCTGCTGCCAGCCGTTTTGCATGACGCCGTCCTGCCCGAAGTAGTACCAGTTGTTGTCAAGCTTTTGCCAGCCGGTCTTACTGTCACCGCCCTGGCCGAGGTAGTACCACTTGCCGTCAAGCTTCTGCCAGCCGGTCAGCATCTTCCCGTCCGGCCCGAAATAGTAACGGAGATTGTCGATTGCCTGCCAACCCTTCTCCGTGACACCGTCGTCGCCGAGGAAGTACCAGTTGCCCTCCAGCATGAGCCAGCGGGTCTGCATCGAGCCGTCCTGATTGAGGTAGTAGAGACTGCCGCTGTCATCGAGCCAGCCGGTCTGCAGGGTGCCGTCCGGCGCGGCGTAGTAGAACTTGCCGCCGTCGGAAATCCAGCCGATTTCGAGGGCGCCGCTCTCGGAAAAGTGATACCACTTGCCGTCAATCTGCCGCCAGCCGAGCCGCATTTTGCCGCTCGACGGCTCAAAGTAGCGCTTGGAACCATCGACCTCTTTGAAACCGCCGGTATAAATGGTGCCGTCGTCCTGCAGATAGTAGGAGTCCTTGCCGTCGAAAATCAGCGCATTCTTCTGCATGCGGTAGTTCTCGTAGTAGTACCAGACGCCGTCAAACTTTTTCCAGCTGTTCGGCGGAATCTTGTCCGAGAAGTCGACAAACTGGAGGTCAATGTCCACATTGCCCTGCACGCCTGCGACTGCGCCGGACTCCGTGCCCTGCCACATCGCGGGGCGGTCGTACTTCGGCGTCCGCTCGTAGGCGGCGACCCAGACCGGGTACTGCGAGAGCGAAGGCATGTCGAGCTTGTTCTGAATCCAGTAGTCGTTCGCGTAGAGAATCGGATAGTAACCGGCGTCGCTAATCTTCTTGCAGAAGGCGTGTACAATCGCCGAAATCTGCGCTTTCGGAAGCGAGCCGAGCGTTTTCTCATTTTCCGCGTCAAAGGCAATCGGGTAGGAAATCGGATAGTCCTTGACGAGCTTCAAAATGAAGTCCGCTTCCTGCTCGGCCTCTTCGGGCGTGGTCGCGTAGGAGTAGATGTAGGCGCCGATTTTGACACCGGCTTTGACGGCCTGCTCGGCGTTTTCGCGAAACTTCGGATCGGTGTCCCCTTTGTAGCGGGTGCCGAGCATCACAAAGTCCACATCATCCGCGCGCGCCCGGTCCCAGTCAATGTCGCCCTGCCAGTGACTCACATCCACGCCGCGGTGCAGCACGCCGTCAATCGTGGAGCTTCCGTCAAAGAGGCGATACGTACCGCCGCTCTGGCGGCTCAGTTTTGCGTTCCCGGCGCCGTAAGAGCTCAGGCAGAGAGAAAAGAAACAGATAAGACTGAGTGCTGCTGCGGTGAGCTGCTTACCCTTTCTTCGCATGGCAGGCCTCAGTTATTCTTCTTGACGCCGGGGCCTGTGGTCTTGTCGCTCGGGAGTCCCTTCTTGCCGTTCGAAGCGCCGCTCTTCGTGTCGCTGCTCGCGGTCTCGGCCTCCTGTTTCGGCTCCTTGTAAAGGCTCACCTCGGTTGCCGGAACGCTCTCGTTCCCGGTGTAAGCGCCGTTGCCGTCGAAGGTATAGCTCACGCCGTTTAGGGTGAGGGTCGTGTTGCTGACCATCTTTCCGTCGGTGCCGAGATAGTAGTAGTGGTCGTTCACATGAATCCAGCCTGTCATCATGTGGCCGTTTGCGTCAAAGAACATCCACGCGTTGTTGATCTGCTTCCAGTTGTGAACCATCTTGCCGCTCTCGGGATCCATGTAGTAGCGGTTGGTGCCGTCGGAGAGCCAGCCGGTCTTCATCTTGCCGTCCTGGCCGAAGTAGTAGTAGATGCCCTCGACCTGCTGCCAGCCGGTCTTCATCTTGCCGTCGGTGCCCATCCAGTACCAGTCGTTGCCGATCTTCATCCACTTGAACGCACAGCGGCCGTCCGCCTTGAAGTAGTACCAGTTGCCGCTCATGTTGCGCCAGCCCACGGCGAGCTCGCCGGAGCCGCGCATAAAGAAGTAGTTCTCGCCGACCTTGAGCCAGTTCTCCTGCACGAGGACGCCGTCCTCGAGGCAGTAGTACCACTTGCCCTCATCCTTGATCCAGCCGGTCTGCATGAGGCCGTCGCTGCTGAAGTAGTACCACTTGCCGTCAATCTTCTTGAAGCCTTTCAGCATGACGCCGCTCGAAGTATCCATGTAGTAGTAGCCGTCCTTGGTCTGAATCCAGCCCTTATGGCGGTTGCCGTCATTGTCGTAGTAGACCCAGTTGCCGTTCTCGGAAGTCCAGCCGCTCGCCGCAAAGCTGTTCATGGTCGGCGTGAGCGCAAGCGCTGCGAGGAGCGCCGCAGCCGCAAGATATTTTTTCTTCATGAAAAAGTCCTCCTTTTTGTGTGCTTCGAACTTATCTGTTTCATTGTAGCAGATATTTGAAGTGCGAGAAAGCTTCCGCGCGGTAAGAATCCTTACAGTTGCTTTACTCTTCAATTAATTCAGGGGGGTGTCTGCGTCGCCCTCCCGCGCGGCGAAGCGCCGGTAGCCCTCTTTTGCGTAGCGGTACTGTGTGAGCGGATAGGTGCCGAACGAGACGCCGAGCGCCTCTTTGTAGACAGCCCAGAGCGCCCAGAGGAAGCCGCCGAGCGCCATGTAGGCGGTCACAAGCTGCTCGGCCCTGTCCCGCGGCACATCGGTGTCGCCGTAGTAGTCGAGGAGACGGAAGGCGTAGTCGAAATCCTGTTCCGCGTAGATGGTCGCCATTGCAAAATCAATCAGCGGGTCCGCCATGCCGGCGTACTCCCAGTCGATGAGCTTGATGCCCTCCCCGGTAAAAAGAAAGTTCGCGTAGACGGGGTCGATATGGGAGAGGGTCTCCGGGCGCTGTAAGCTGTGAATCCAAGCGAGCAGGCGGTTCATTTTTTCGCGGACTTCGGTGTAGTCGAGAAACGGAATCTCGCCTTTTTCGAGGCAGAGGGACTCGTAAAAGGCAATGCGCTCACCGAGGTCAAAGCGCTGGGACACGCGGCAGGGAGCCTCGTGCAGTTTCTTTAGGACCGCCATGCAGGCGCGGAGATCCGCCTCGGAATCGGGATCGGCTGTCCGCGCATTTTCATAGTAGACCGAGATTTTATAGCCGTTGTCCGGATTAAAATAAATCAGTTCCTCGGCGAGGTGAAGCGGTGCAATCGCGCGGTAGCACTCGCCCTCGGCCTTTCTGTCGATGAGCTGCGCCGTGCCTTCGCCCGGAATGCGGCAGATGTAGGCCTTGCCCTTGACCCGGAATAAGAAGGAGCGGTTTGTCATGCCCGCTTTCAGGCACTCGATGCCGGTAATCTCGGACTCCGGGACGTTTAGCACCTCGGCAATCAGCGCCATGGCCCTGCTGTCCGAGTGGTCGCGATAGGAGGCGTCGAAGGCGCGGAGTTCTTCGAGATTTTCAAACTCATAGATGACGCCGTCCGGCTGCAAATTCACACTGAGCGGCGGCGCCTTTTTTGCGGCGAGGAGATCGAGGTATACATTTTCCCAGTAGTACTGCTCCTTGCCGGGCGTATGATAGGCTTCTTTCAGGGCGGGAAGCAGCGCTATGCTAAATTCGCGGGACAGGTAAACCGGCCCGTACATCACATCGGCGTCCCGACCGCCGATTTCGACAGAAGTGATGAGGTCTTTCTTATTATAGTGCAGAACCCACTCCCGGGTTTCGCCGTCCGCGTGAACCGCCGCGTACCAGCTGCCGGGTTCGTAGGTGTGGAACAAATTCTCCCGCATCCAGTTGTCGGAAGAGAGGAGATACATGTTTCGCCCCTCAAAGAGAGAGGCTGCGCGGTAGACCGAGGAAATATTGTTCATCGTCGAATAGTCGGGGTTATAGAGGAGTTTCACGCCGTACTTGTCGATCAGATACTCAAAGGCCTCTTTTAAGTAGCCGACCACGAGAGTGATGTCGGTGATGCCGACTTCGTGCAGCTGGCGAAGCTGCCGCTCGATCATGCGCTCGCCGTTTACCTTGAGGAGTCCCTTCGGGCGCTCGTAGGTCAGCGGCACAAAGCGGGAGCCGAAACCCGCCGCGAGAATCACCGCGCCGTCCACGCGGTAGGGCGCGAGATAGGCAAAACCGGCCTCCGTGAGCTGCTGTCCGGACGCCGCCGTCTCCGACAAAAGTCCCTTTTCCTTTGCCTCGGCGCAGAGCGCGTTGACGCTGCCGAGAGAACTTCGCAGGCGGGACGCCAGGGCGCGCTGGGTCAGGGCAGGTTCGGCCGCGAGTTCCCGGAGCAGAAAAGCAAGTTTATCCATGGAATCATCTCCTTTACACAATGAGAAAGTGTTCATCCGAAACGAAAATTCAAAATATATGAACAGTATAGCAGAGTGCGCGGAAAGTGGGTAGCGGAGCGTGCATAGCGGGGCAGAGAAAAAGGCTTTTTATGCAGGTGGAGAAAAAAGAAAAGAAGACTTGACTGCGGGGGCTTTTCCACTGCTTTCGGGGGTGAAAGGCAGGATTGTACCGATATAAATACAAAAATGCGGAAAAAGCTTATCTTCGTAATATTTCTGTAAGGAAATAGCCAGAGAAAAGCTATAGATATTTTACGAGACTAGGTCTATACTGTGTCCTGTAAGCAAGAGAGGAACCGCTGGGCGGTATTTGTAAGTTGATTTTTACGCCAAAGCGCGGTAAAATCTCTTCGTACGCAATTAGGGATTTCAGTGGTTTCAAAACAACAGTGAAAAGGAGAGTGCATTTATTATGAGAAAGCAGACCAAAATTGCTGCAGTCGTTTCCGCAGCAGCGCTTCTTGCAATCGGTGCATCCATGACTTCTTTCGCAGCTACCGGCTGGCAGGAAGAGGACGGAACGTGGGTGTACTACAACAGAGCAGGTGAGAAGGTTGCAAACAGCTGGGAGTACTCCGGCGACAACCGTTTCTACCTCGATGATGCAGGCAACATGGCTACCGACAGCCTGATCGAGGACAACGACGACTACTACTATGTCGATGCTAACGGCGCAATGGTTCGCAACCGTTGGGTCGCAATCGACAACGAGGAAGCTGGCGAGGAGAACCAGCCGGATGTTTGGTGGTACTACTTCCAGGCAAACGGCAAGGCTTACAAGAACACCCACGCTTCGGGCAACATCTTCAAGAAGGTCATCAACGGCAAGACCTATGCCTTCGATGAGGACGGCAAGATGCAGTACGGCTGGGTCAAGAAGGAAGACGGCGTCACGGACTACGATGACAACGCTTACCAGGAGTGCGACTACTACTTCGGCGACGAGAACGACGGTGCAATGAGCATCGGCTGGAGAGAGATTGCACTGACCGATGTCGCAGATGCTGAGACCGAGCAGCCGGGTGATTCCTACTGGGATTCCGACCAGGTTCGTTGGTTCTACTTCAAGTCCTCGGGCATGAAGCAGACCGCCAGCACCAACAAGACCATCAACGGCAGAAAGTACGGCTTTGATCAGTACGGCCGCATGATTGCCGACTGGCACTCTGCTACGGCAAATGATGCTGACAAAGATCTGAGCAGAAGAGGTTCCAGCAACAATGCTACTGTAGATGCAACCAAGGACTACGCAAGAGACTTCATGTACTTCTCCTCTCCGGAGGACGGCGCTCGCTTCACCAAGGGCTGGTTCAAGGTGGTTCCGGGTTATTACCTCAACTACAAGGACTACGATGACGGCACTGACAGATGGTACTATGCAAACGGCGACGGCAAGATTGCTGCCGGCGAGATCAAGGCCATCAAGGGCAAGAAGTATGCGTTCGACCTCAAGGGCGGCATGATTTCCGGCCTTGCTCTGCTCCGCACCAACGGCAGAGAGATTTCCGAGTACGCTGACAGCGACGGCAAGTATGACAGCCAGGATTCCTTCGAGAGTACGGCTAGAGGCCTGAGCGGCGACTGGGGCTTCTACTACTTCTCGGACAACGAGGATAAGGACGGCTCCATGAAGACCGGCAACCAGAGAATTACGCTGGATGGCACGAGCTTCACCTTCAGCTTCAGAAAGGGCGGCACCAGAAAGGGCCAGGGTATCAACGGCCTGAACGAGAAGAAGTACTACCTCGGCGGCATGCTGATGACGGCTGATGCTGATACCAAGATTGAGCTTCTCAACAAGAACACGCTTGAGAAAGTCACGGTTGATAAGTTTATCCGCACCAACGGTCTTGTCGGCAAGGATGTGACCTCGGGCAAGGTTGGCCAGGCAAACAAGGGCGATGTTGTCTACACGGACGGAACTACCGGCACGACTGGTACGGCTACCGGCCTTGACCTCACGAGCCTTACGGCTGACTATGTTGTCGTCAATGTCTCCGGTAATGTCGTGAAGAGCGGCTCCAAGGTTGACGGCGACGGCTACAAGGTTGTGCTTGACGGCAACAACAGAGTCAAGCAGATCATCACTTCCTACTAATTTCAGTAGCAGTCAGTTTCAGTATCATCATTTCGAAATGAAATACTAATTGCGGCAGCAGGAGGGCAGAAATGCCCTCCTGTTTTGCTGTCATAAAAACAGTGAAGTTTCTGTGAGCGGAAGCTTGCAAAACTCTTACGAAACAGGGAAGAGGTCTTACAATCTCTGAAACTCCCTTGCTTTTTTTGGGGGAGCTTCGCTATAATGCGGACAGTGCCGGAAAAGTTCCGGCGGAACGGAGGTAAGAAATGATGAGAAAATTATTTGCAGTCGCAGCCGCTTCGGCGCTGACCCTTGCGATGAGTACCACGGCGTTTGCGGCAGCCTGGAAGCAGGACAAGACAGGACAGTGGCGCTACATGACGAGTGACAGCACCTGGCTCACGAGCACCACGACGCCGGACGGCTACCAGGTCGATGTGAACGGCTACTGGAACGGCCAGCCGAGCACCAAGGCAGCGCAGCAGGCGAGCGGCAATGCGCTGGACCAGGGCGAGAGTGCGGTCTCGCAGTACAAGGTGAACGGCAACCGTATCTTTAAGATCACCGAAGCGAGCCTTGACGAGGCTTCGAACAGCTATCAGATTAAGGTGGATCTCTTTGACACGGCGTTCAAGACGAACGATGAGATCAAGGCGATCAAGAAGGGGGATACCGTAGAGCTCCCGGGCGTCGGCAAACTGACCGCCGAGAACAATGCGGGCCGCGGTGTGCTCCGTGCATCGACTGCGCCGAAGAAGGATGGCACGACGCCGAAGGAGTCCGGCTACTCGGTGCGCCTCACGGATGCGGCGGGCAATCACTACATGCTTTCGGCGCAGCGCCTCCGCAAGACCAATGCGGATAACTCAACCTCGGAAGTGATTTTGCGCCCGGTCGCGACCGGCATTGCACTCACGCTTCCGACCTATAGAAGCTCGCAGCGCGTGAATGGTACGAGCCACTACAGCTCCACGAAGAAGATGATCGAGAACAAGATGATGTTCGAGGCGACGCTGAAGGGCAGCGAGATCACCGAGCTGAAGGACACGGTCTACAACTACGACACGACCACGACGCCGGTGTACAGTGAAGACGCAGGACACGGTCACCTCGCGAATAAGGACGAGTACTAAAGCGATGGAAGCGGACCGGGAGTACGGCAGGGTTCTGCGGAAGAAGCGGGAGCTCGCTTACGAGGGCACGATTCTAAAGGTGTACCGCGACCTGGTGGTTGCAAACGGCAGAGAAGAAAGCTGGGACTTTATTCACCACGACGGCGCCGCCGCCGTGGTGCCGGTGCTCCCGGACGGGCGCATCCTGATGGTGCGGCAGTACCGGAATGCGCTGGACCGCTTTACCCTGGAACTGCCGGCCGGCAAGGTGGACAGTCCCGAAGAGCCGCGCGTGCTCTGCGCCTTCCGTGAACTTTCGGAAGAGACCGGTATGCGGGCGGAGAGTCCCGAGGCGCTTGAATTTCTGCTGCGGATTGACACGACCGTCGCTTTCTGCGACGAGGAGATTGATATTTTTGTCGCGCGAAATCTCCTGCCGGGGGAACAGCATTTGGATCCCGACGAGGTGATCGATGTGAAAGCCTATGAGCTTTCGGAACTCCTCGCGCGGATTGACCGCGGCGAGATTCGGGACGCGAAGACGGTCGCCGGGCTCACGGCCTATGCGCTGCGGTGCTTGCGGAAAAACGAAGCTTAAAAAAATGAATCCGCGCTCTCTGCGGACAAATCAAACAAAAGCGCAAGATATTAGGTTTACATAAAGAAAATGCCCATATTTTGAAGTGAGACAGGCAAACCGCGACAGCCGCTTTCCGGCGGCTGTCGCGCGGTTTGCTTTTTGGGTTCTGTACCGCTATACTGGTGTGACCAATGAGGGTGAGGGGGCGATCGGAATGGAAGAAGCGTTGCGGGCATTTTTGCGCGCGCTGCGGGAAGAGCGGCACATGGCAGAGAATACACTGCTCTCCTATGAGCGGGATTTGAAAAAATTATTTGCGTGGTTTCGGCAGGAGGGGGTCACTTCGCTCGCGACAGTCAGCGAGCTCAGACTGAATTCCTATCTGCTCTGGCTCGAGCGGGAGGGTTTTTCGGCGGCGACCATTAACCGCGCGGCGGCTTCCATCCGCGCTTTTTTTGCGTATGAGACGGCGGGCGGGCGCTATCTCACGTCCCCGGCGGAGGGATTGCGCTGCATGCGGCAGGAACACCGGAATCCCTATATTCTCGAGGAGGAGGAGATTCAGAGCTTTCTCCGCGAGACCGAGGGGAGCAGTGCAAAGCAGCTCCGCGACCGCGCGATGCTCGGGCTTCTCTGTGCGACGGGACTCCGAGTCTCCGAGCTCATCTCGCTGAAGACCGGCGATGTGGATGTACAGCTTGGCTATGTGCGCCGGCAGTCGAGAGGGCGGGAGCGCGTGGTCTCGTTTGACGAGGAGCTTCGGCAGGCGCTCTGTCTGTACCTTGAGTCCGGGCGGCCGCTGCTCTTAAAGACCGCGGAAGAAGAGCATCTCTTTTTTAACCTGAGCGGCGGCGCGCTGAGCCGCCAGGGCGTCTGGAAGATGATACGCGCCTACGGACAGAAGGCGGGCATTGCGGGCGAGGTGACGCCCCAGTCCTTAAAGAACAGCTATGCCGTGCACCGCATGCTCCGCGAGAGTCGCGCGGCAAAGCAGAGAGCCGTGAGACAGCGCACCGGGGGAAGACGATGAAATTTGAACTGCACAGCGAGTTTCAACCCATGGGAGATCAGCCGAAGGCCATACAGGAACTGGTCGACGGTTTTCGCGTGGGCAACCAGTTCGAGACCCTGGTCGGCGTGACGGGCTCGGGCAAGACCTTTACGATGGCAAATGTGATTCGGGAGCTGCAGAAGCCGACACTCATCATCTCCCACAACAAGACGCTCGCGGCGCAGCTCTACAGCGAGATGAAGGAGTTCTTCCCGAACAACGCGGTCGAGTACTTTGTCTCCTACTACGACTACTATCAGCCGGAGGCCTATGTGCCGCAGACGGACACCTACATCGAGAAGGACGCCGCGACCAATGAGGAGATAGACCGGCTCCGGAATTCGGCGACGAGCGCGCTCCTCGAGCGGGAGGATGTGATTGTGGTTGCGAGTGTCTCCTGCATCTACGGTCTCGGCAGTCCGACGGACTATAAGAACATGATGGTGAGTCTCAGGCCGGGGCAGGAGAAGGACAGAGATGAGGTCATTGCAGAGCTCATCAACATTCAGTACAACCGGAGCGACCTCGACTTTCACCGCGGCACCTTCCGCGTGCGCGGCGATGTGATAGAAATTTTTCCGGCGGATCAGGATAAGCTCGCCTACCGGATTGAGTTCTTCGGCGATGAGATTGACAAGATCACCGAGACGGATGTGCTGACCGGCAATCCGCTCGCGGAAGTGCTGCACATCTCAATTTACCCGGCGAACCACTATGTGGTGCCGCGCGAGAAAATCGAGCGGGCGGCGCGGGAAATTCTCGCCGAGTGCGAAGACTATGTGAAGCTCTTAAAGAGCGAGGACAAGCTCCTCGAGGCGCAGCGCATTGAAGAGCGGACACACTACGATGTCGAGATGCTCCGGGAAACCGGTTTTTGCTCCGGCATTGAAAACTACACGCGCTTTCTGACCGAACAGAAGCCGGGCGAGCCGCCGTTTACGCTGATTGACTATTTTCCGAAGGATTTTCTCACGATTGTCGACGAGAGCCATATCACAATTCCGCAGATCGGCGGCATGTTCAACGGCAACTTTGCGCGAAAGTCGACGCTCGTGAAGTACGGCTTCCGTCTGCCGAGTTCCATGGACAACCGCCCGCTGAACTTCGCGGAGTTCGAGGAGCGTATGAACCAGATGCTCTTTGTCTCGGCGACGCCGAACCGCTATGAGGCGGAGCATGAACTGCTTCGCGCGGAACAGCTGATACGTCCGACCGGTCTTCTGGATCCCGAGATTTCGGTGCGCCCGGTCGAGGGACAGATTGACGATTTGCTCTGTGAGATCAACAAAGAGATCGAGAAGAAGAATAAGATTCTGGTCACGACGCTCACCAAGCGCATGGCCGAGGATCTGACGACCTATCTCCGCGAGGTCGGCATCCGCGTTCGCTACCTGCACTCGGATATCGATACCCTGGAGCGCGCGCAGATTATCCGCGCGATGCGCCTCGACGAGTTCGATGTGCTGGTCGGCATCAACCTGCTCCGCGAGGGGCTGGACATCCCGGAGATTTCGCTGGTCGCGATTCTTGACGCCGACAAGGAGGGCTTCCTCCGCTCGGAGACCTCGCTCGTGCAGACCATAGGCCGCGCGGCGCGAAATGCCGAGGGCCGTGTGATTATGTACGCCGACAATATGACAGACTCGATGCGCCGGGCGATCTCGGAGACGGAGCGCCGCCGCACGGTGCAGGAGGCCTACAACAAGGCGCACGGCATTACGCCGACCACAATCAAAAAGGCGGTTCGCGATGTGATTATGCTGACCAAGGCGGTCATTGCGGATCAAAAGCAATGGGACAAGGACCCGGAGTCGATGAGCGATGCAGAGCTTCGCCGCCTCTCGAAGGAACTTGAGAAGAAGATGCGTCAGGCCGCGGCCGAACTCAACTTCGAGGAGGCAGCGAGACTCCGCGACCGCATGGGAGAGGTGCTGCGCCTCCGCAGCGACCCCGAGAGCCGCGAGAAGGCGGCGGAAGTGCAGCGCGCCGTCGCGGTGCGCTACGAGAAACCGGCGGAGCACAAGCGGAACAAGCGGGAATAAAAGATGGCCTTGCTCTCCGGCGCAAAACAAGGTATAGTAGTAAGGTATTTTGTGTTTGTAGCGCAGCTGGATAGCGCGTCAGACTCCGACTCTGAAGGTCGCGGGTTCGAATCCCGCCAGACACAGACCTGAGAGAAGCCCCGAAACGGGCTTCTCTTTTTTTGCGCGAATTTTTGCCGTGTACGGTTTCCCGGGAACGGTATGCCGGGAGAAGAAGACAAGGAAGCAAAAAGCACTCTTCCTGCGGCACAAGGCATTTTTGCCGTGTACGGTTTCCCGGGAACGGTATGCCGGGAGAAGAAGACAAGGAAGCAAAAAGCACTCTTCCTGCGGCACAAGGCATTTTTGCCGTGTACGGTTTCCCGGGAACGGTATGTCGGGAGAAGAAGACAAGGAAGCACAAAGCACTTTTCCTGCGGCACAAGGCATTTTTGCCGTGTACGGTTTCCCGGCAACGGTATGCCGGGAGAAGGAGACAAGGAAGCAAAAAGCACTCTTCCTGCGGCACAAGGCATTTTTGCCGTGTACGGTTTCCCGGGAACGGTATGCCGGGAGAAGAAGACAAGGAAGCACAAAGCACTTTTTCTGCGGCAAATCTCGTGGAAGAGGAGGTGCGAAGCGGCGGGCGGCGCGGGAGCGACCGGCCGAAAATTGCGGACTGGAGTCTGTTTTGGAATCATGGTAAAATAGGTGAATTACAACGGAGGTTAAACGAGTGCGATACGAAAAGGATAGAAAGATATTTGGGGTCGATGAGCTCACGCTGCAGCGTTTTGGGCGCTTTCTCCTGCTGCCGCTTGCGGCGCTCATCCTGATTCTCGTGATTCTCGCGCTGGATCACAAAAAGACGGCAAAGCCGAAAGCGGAAAAGGCCGGCAAGAGCGGCTACAATTATGCGGCCGCCGCGCCCGAGAAGTGCACGGACGACGCAGTCAACACGCTTGTGCAGGACTACCTGACCGCGCGCTCCCAGGGCGATGCGGAGGAGTTGTACCGCGTCTTCGGCATGAGCGGGCAGGAACTGCCGACCGCGCTGCAGGAGCAGATGGCGGCGGAGAAGAAGCTCTACGACGCGTTCGAGAACACAATCACCTATGTGATTCCGGGCGTTGAGACGGGGAGCTACATCGCCTACATCGAGAGCCAGGCGTGGTTCAAAAAGATTCAGACGCCGGCACCCGTGCTGCTGCGCGCTTACATTGTGAGCACCGGTGACGGGCTGCAGATGAAGCCGGACGAGTCACTGTCGGAGGCGGAGCGGGCGGCAATCAAGGCGGCCGAGGGCAGCGAGGCGGTCAAGAAGATGAACAATGACTACCGGACGGCGCTCGCAAAGGCGATTGTGAGCGACGCAAAACTCGGCTCACTCTACCAGAAACTCCGCGCGGGCGGCAGCGCGGCCGCAGCCGCGGAGGAGACAACCGAGGAGAGCACGGAGGCGGTGACCGATGCGGTCATCGAAATTCCGGGCACGAGTGCGGCGGAGACGGCAGCAGAGACCACAGCGGCGACAGAGACCCCGGCGGCTTCGGAAGGGACGGAAGGCTGATGGAGTTAAAAGATTTTTACTACGAGTTGCCGGAGGAACTGATTGCGCAGGACCCGCTCGAGGACAGAGCTTCCTCGCGGCTCATGGTGCTGCACCGGGAGAGCGGCGAGATTGAGCACAGACATTTCCGGGACATTGCGGCGTACCTGAAGCCCGGCGACTGCCTGGTCTTAAACGACACGAAGGTGATTCCGGCGCGCCTCATCGGCGAGAAAGTGGGCACCGGCGCGAAGATCGAAGTGCTGCTCCTCACACGAAAAGAGGACAGAACCTGGGAGACTCTCGTGAAGCCCGGCAGAAAGTGCCCGATCGGCACAAAGATCAGCTTCGGCGAGGGGAAACTGATCGGCGAAATTGTGGGGCAGACCGAGGACGGCAACCGCTTTGTGCGCTTCTCCTACGAGGGGGTCTTTGAGGAGATTCTCGACGAGCTCGGACAGATGCCCCTGCCGCCCTACATCCACCATCAGTTAAAGGACAAGAACCGCTATCAGACGGTCTATGCGGCGCACGAGGGCAGTGCGGCGGCGCCGACCGCGGGGCTTCATTTTACCGAGGCTCTCTTAAAGAGTCTTGAGGAGAAGGGTGTTATCATTGTCCGCATCACCCTCCATGTGGGACTCGGCACCTTCCGTCCGGTCAAGGAGCAGGATATTCTGAAACACCACATGCACGAGGAGTTCTATGTGGTGAGCGAGGAAGCCGCAGAGACCGTGAACCGCGCAAAGGCGGCGGGCGGCCGCATTGTGTGTGTCGGCACGACGAGTTGCCGTACGCTCGAATCCGCGGCGAATGAGGACGGAACACTCCGGGCCGAGAGCGGTTACACCAAAATTTTTATTTACCCGGGCTACCGCTTCCGCATTCTGGACTGCCTGATTACCAATTTCCACCTCCCCGAGTCAACGCTGGTCATGCTGGTCAGCGCGCTCGCCGGGAGAGAGAAGATTTTAAATGCCTACCGCGAGGCCGTGAAGGAGCGCTACCGCTTTTTTAGCTTCGGGGATGCGATGTTGATTGTGTGAGATGTTACAAACGGGAGAGGACCGGGGCGAGAGCACCGGTCTTTTTCTGTCCGGCGCGGCAGGGCGGCCAAACTTGACTGGAAGGGACAGCTTTGCCTATAATTGTAAGTTACAGCGGCATAAGAGCGGCGCCAAGCAGCGCCGGAGGGGGAGAACAGTGAATCAGAGCGAGGGAATGCGCATCAACAAATTCTTGAGTGCGGCGGGTGTCTGCTCGCGCCGGGAGGCCGACCGGCTCATTGCGGCGGGCAAGGTGACGGTCGCGGGAGAAACGGCGGAACTCGGGACGCTGGTCTCTGCCGGCATGGAAGTGAAGGTGAACGGCAGGCGGGTCGGCGCGGTCGAGGAACTGGCGTCCAAAAAGAAGGTTCTGCTTGCGGTCAATAAGCCGGTTGGCGTGGTCTGCACGACGACGGACAACGACCGCGCGCCGAATATTGTGGAGTTAATCGACTACCCGGAGCGTGTTTATCCGATCGGGCGGCTCGACAAGGACTCGGAGGGACTTTTGCTTCTCACGAACCAGGGCGAACTCGTGAATCAGATTCTCCGCTGCGAAAACGGCCACGAGAAGGAGTACATTGTCCGGGTCGACAAGGCGCTGACGCCGGCTTTTCTGGAGAAACTAAGGCGCGGCGTACACCTCGAGGAACTGCAGGTCACTACGCTGCCCTGCAAGGCAGAGGCGCGCGACAAGACGAGTTTTTCGATTGTTCTGACGCAGGGCTTAAACCGGCAGATTCGCCGCATGTGCGAGGCCTGCGGCTATCATGTAATCAGCTTAAAGCGCATCCGAATCATGAATATCACCCTCCGCAATCTCCACAGCGGCGCGTTCCGGAATGTGACGGCGGCTGAGCAGAAGACCTTATTGTCCCTGCTCGAAGAGAAGCCGAAGGCACTCCCCGGCAGGAGCGCGAAAACAGCCCGCACGGAAGCGCGGCGAAAGAAGAATTATGCGGCGCGGCAAAAGGCGTACTTTCAGCGCAGAGAAAGAGAGGGCGGGGCATGGAAGAGAGAAAAGTAAGAGAAGAGATGCAGGCGTTAATCGATCGCTTGCTCCCCGCGGCGCGCGCCTACTATCAGGAGAGCCGCGAGCTCATGAGTAACTTCGAGTACGACCGCGCCTATGACGAATTGAAGCGCCTCGAAGAGGAGAGCGGGATTGTGCTCTCGGGCTCGCCGACGCAGCGTGTCGGCTATGAGGTGGTCTCGTCGCTCCCGAAAATCACGCACGAAAAGCCGATGCTCTCTCTCGATAAGACAAAGAGCGTGGACGAGCTGATTGCCTGGCTCGGTGCAGAGAAGGCCCTGCTCTCCTGGAAGATGGACGGCCTCACGATTGTGCTCCGCTACCGGAACGGCGAACTCTACCAGGCGGTGACGCGCGGCAACGGCTACATCGGCGAACTCGTGACCAACAATGTGCGCGCGTTCCGCAATGTGCCGCTCCGCATTCCCTATCGGGGGGATCTCCTGCTCCGCGGCGAGGCGCTGATGTGCTATTCGGACTTCGACCGGATTAACCGCGAATTGCCGGACACCGATGCCAAGTACAAGAACCCGCGCAATCTCTGCACGGGCACGGTGCGCCAGCTGGACCCCGCAGTGACGGCCGCACGCGGCGTCTACTTCCATGCTTTCTCCCTGGTGGAGGCGGAGGGGGTCGATTTCAACAATTCACGCGCCGCGCAGTTTGCGTGGCTCCGGGATCAGGGATTCGAGGTCGTCGAATTTGAGGCAGTGACGTCCGACACGCTCCGGGAGGCCGTGGCGCGCTTTGAGGCGAAGATTCCGGAGAACGACTTTCCGTCGGACGGACTGGTGCTCTTGCTCGACGACATTGCCTACGGCGACTCGCTCGGCAGAACGGCAAAGTTCCCGCGGAATGCGATTGCGTTCAAGTGGCAGGATGAGCAGGCGGAGACGGTGCTCCGCGAAATCGAGTGGAGTCCCTCGCGGACGGGGCTCATTAACCCGGTTGCGATCTTTGACCCGGTGGATCTTGAGGGCACCGAAGTGCGGCGCGCGAGCGTCCACAATGTGAGTGTGCTGCGCAGTCTGAAACTGGGCCTCGGCGACCACATCCTGGTCTACAAGGCGAATATGATTATCCCGCAGATTGCGGAAAATTTAACAAAGAGCGACACGGCAGAGCCGCCCGCGCACTGCCCGGTCTGCGGCACGGCGACGGAACGCCGCAAGGAAAATGACGCCGAGACCCTCTACTGTGTGAATCCGGACTGCGCGATTAAGCGCGTGAAGCGCTTTGCGCTGATGACGAGCCGCGACGCCTTTCATATCGACGGGCTCTCGGAGACCACGCTCGAGAAACTGATTCAGGAGGGCTTCATCCACCGCTACGCGGATCTCTTTCACTTAAAGCGCGCGGAGGCCGCGATTGCGGCGATGAAAGGCTTCGGCGAGACTTCGGCGGCAAAACTGATCGAGGCGGCCGAGAAGGCGCGGCACTTGCCCCTGTCCCGCTTTGTCTACGGGCTCGGGATTCCGGGCGTCGGCGTGCAGAATGCCAAGGTGCTTGCGAAGGCGTTTCAGGGCGATATACAGGCGCTGCTCTCGGCCGATGTCGAGACGCTGACCGGCATTGACGGCATCGGCGCGGTGATGGCGGCGGATATTGTGACTTTTTTCCGGGACCCGAAGGAGCGGGAGATTATCGACGAACTTCTGCAAGAGGTGACGCTGGAACCCGAGGCGAGCGCGGGCGCGGAGGCGCAGCGCTATGCGGGACAGACCTATGTGATCACGGGCAGTCTCGTGAATTTTCCAAACCGGACGGCGCTCAAAGACTATATCACGGCGCGCGGCGGCAAGGTCGCGGGCGAGGTTTCCGCAAAGACCACGGCGCTTATCAACAACGACATTCACTCGACTTCCGGCAAGAACAAGAAGGCGCACGAGCTTGGCATTCCGATTCTGAGCGAGGCGGAATTTCTCGCGGCGGAGTCGTGAGCAGACAGCGGCAAGGCCGCTGAATCAAAGCAATGAACAGGAGGTGCGGCAATGCCCATACGCATACAGAACGATTTGCCGGCAAAGGCGATTTTGGAACAGGAGAACATCTTCGTGATGGACGAAAAACGCGCGGTGTCGCAGGACATTCGCCCGCTGCAGATCCTGATTCTGAACCTGATGCCGCTCAAAGAGGACACGGAGCTCCAGCTGCTCCGCGCGCTCTCGAATACGCCGCTCCAGGTGGACTGCACCTTTTTGATGACGAGTTCCCACGAGGCGACACACACAAGTAAGAGCCATATCTCGAATTTTTATGTCTTTTTCGAGGAGGTGAAGCACCGTCATTTCGACGGTCTCATCATTACGGGGGCGCCGGTCGAGAACCTGCCCTACGAGGAAGTGAGCTACTGGGCGGAGCTCTGCGGCATCATGGAGTGGTCAAAGACCCATGTGACCTCGACCTTCCATATCTGTTGGGGCGCGCAGGCGGGGCTCTACTATCACTACGGGATTCAGAAGTACCCGCGGAAAGAGAAGCTCTCCGGTGTCTACTGCCACAAGGTGCTGCACCACTCGGTGCCGCTGGTCAGGAGCATGGATGACTATATGAACTGCCCGCACTCCCGCTGGACCGAGGTGCGGCGCGAGGACATTGTAAAGCACCCCGAGCTCGAGATTCTGGCCGAGTCGGACGAGGCGGGTGTGCTCCTCATCATGGACGAGACCGGGCGGCAGATTTTTGTGCAGGGGCATCCGGAGTACGACCGCATGACCTTGGACAGCGAATACCGGCGCGACAAGGCGCGGGGCATGGAGCCGAAGCTCCCGCTTCACTACTATGAGAACGATGACCCGAGTGGCCGGCCCCTGCTCACCTGGCGGAACATGGCAAATACGCTCTACACGAACTGGCTGAACTATTATGTGTATCAGGTGACGCCCTATCTGCTCGAAGAGGGACAGCAGTCGTGATTTATTTCGATCACGCGGCGACTGTGGCGCTCCGCCCGGCAGCGCTCGAGGCCATGCTTCCGTACCTGACGGCGCAGTGCGGAAACCCCTCGGCGCTCTATGAGAGCGGCAGAAAAGCGCGGCAGGCGGTCAGCCGGGCGAGACGGGAGCTTGCGGAGACCCTCGCCTGCCTGCCGGAAGAGCTCTACTTCACCTCCGGCGGCACGGAGGCGGATAACTGGGCGCTGCTTGCGACGGCGGAAGCGGCGCGGGCGCGCGGCGAAGCGCCTTTTCTCGTCAGCACGGCGATTGAGCACCATGCGGTACTCGAGACCCTGCGCTACGGCAGAGAGACGGGAATTCTCGACTATGCGTTGCTCCCGGTCACCGGAGACGGCGTCGCGGAACTTTCGGGGCTCGACGCCCTGTTGGCAAAGAGACCGGTGCTCGTCTCCTGTATGGGGGCAAACAACGAGACCGGAGCCTTGCAGCCGCTCGGTGAACTGCTCGCGCGCTGCAGAGAGCGGAACATTCCGCTGCACAGCGACCTCGTACAGGTTTACGGCCAGCTGCCGCTTAAGAGCTTACTCGGCGAAGAACTGCCGGATCTCTTTTCGGTGAGCGCCCATAAGTTCGGCGGGCCGAAGGGCGTCGGCTTTCTCTATATACGCCGCGGACTGGCTGTCGGCGCGTTTTTACACGGCGGTTCGCAGGAGAGAGGGCGGCGCGCCGGAACCGAAAATGTCGCCGGAATCGTCGGGATGGCAGCGGCGGCGAAGGTCGCTTTCGCAGAGCTGGCGGAGGGCGGAGAAAAGAAGCGGGCGCTCACGGAGCTGTTTTTCCGCCTGCTGCGGGAAGAGCTTCCCACCGTATACCGAAACGGCAGCGAGACCGCGCGGCTTCCCGGACACCTAAATCTCTGTTTTCCCGGTGTCTCGGCGGAACTTTTGCTGATTCTTCTCGATCGGGCGGGCATTGCGGCGAGCGCGGGCGCGGCCTGCGCTTCCGGTGCGCTCGAGCCCTCTCATGTGCTCCTCGCGATGAGGCGAAGCGAACAAGAGGCGCGCTCCTCGCTCCGCTTCAGCTTCGGTGCGGAGAATACGGAGGAGGAAGTGCGGAAAGCCGCACAGATCGTCACGAACTGCGTCAAAGGCTTACAGGAGGAACAAAATGTTTAAAGACTTTCGGAGTGCCTTGTTTCGCTTAAAAGACTATCGGCAGCTCATGCGGCGGCGGACGGGCCGTTTTTTCGCCTACTGCGCCTTTCTCTGCCTGCTGACCTGGCTCACGGGCTTTGTGCTGCCGCTCGGCATGTTCTGGCAGCGGCAGGGCGGTGTGCGCCATTTCTTTGAGGCCAATATCCCCGAATTCACGATTCAAAGCGGCAAGCTCTCGGTGCCGGGTGGCTATCACCGGGAGGGGGCGGACTACTATGTGGACATCAATACGGATGCGAGCCACAAGATTGATTTAAATGCACAGGAGACCCGCACGCTGATGGCGTTGAAGTCGGTCGTGCTTCTCGGCGACGCGGATCAGCTCGTCATGAAAAACGACAGCAGCGGCATTGCCGCAGACCTGCGGACCATTCGGTTTCAGGATTTTCAGGACGGCATCAGCAAAGAAACGCTGCTCTCCCTCACCGGCTATGTCAAATGGGGGCTCGTCATCGCGGGCGTGATTGTCTACGCCGGTCTCCTGATCGGCTTTTTCCTGCTGAATCTCGTGGAAGCCGTGCTCGCGGCGCTGCTTCTGCGCTTTGTCGGCGTCTATACCGATTTCGGCAGCACCTATCGCCTGACCGGCTATGCGCGGACCATGTCCACGCTCATTGTCGCGCTGCTTGCGCTGCTTGGCTTTGACACGGATCTCACCATGTATCCGGCGGTTGTCCTGGACCTCTTTATCGTGGCGCGCGCCGCGCAGTGTATGCGAGCGGCGGGAAATGCGCGGAACACCGGAGACGACCGCGCACCGCATACGGGCGACACAAGTATTCGCGCGCTCACACCGGAACCCGCGCCGGAAGAGAAGCCGAGCGGCGAGGACGAGGCAGCGGACAGCGCAGAGCGTGAGATCGAAGTGCAGACCGAGACAGAAGCACAGACTGCGACGGAAGCAGAGACGGAAGCAAACGACAGCGGAGACAAAGATACAGCGCCGGATGAGAGCGCGGGCGAGGAGAAAGCCGCGGATCATACGGCGGAACCGTCGTCGCGAGACGACATCACGCCGAGCGACGGCTGGAGTTTCTGAGACAGAGAGGAAGTACAGGATGGGAAAGAAGGTAGTCGTCGGGATGTCCGGCGGCGTGGACAGCTCGGTTGCGGCCTATCTCCTGAAGGAGCAGGGCTATGAGGTGATCGGCGTGACCATGCAGATCTGGCAGAGCGAGACAAAGTGCGAGGTCGAGAAGAAGGGCGGCTGTTGCGGCATTTCCGCCGTGGAGGACGCGCGCCGCGTCGCCGAGGTGCTGGACATTCCCTACTATGTGATGAACTTTCGCGCGGAATTCAAGCGCGATGTCATTGATTACTTTGTGCGGGAGTACCGCCTGGGGCGCACCCCGAATCCCTGTATCGCCTGCAACCGCTTTGTGAAGTGGGAGGCGCTGCTGCAGCGGAGTCTCCTGCTCGGCGCGGATTATATCGCGACCGGCCACTATGCGCAGGTTCTTTGCCTCGAGAACGGGCGCTATGCGCTCGGTCTCTCGAAGACCGCCGCAAAGGATCAGACCTATGCGCTCTACAATCTGACCCAGCGGCAGCTCTCGCACACCCTGATGCCGATCGGGGCGTATGAGAAGCCGGAGGTTCGCGCGATTGCGGCGGCAGCCGGGCTTCCGGTCGCCGCGAAACCCGACAGCCAGGAAATCTGCTTCGTGCCGGACGGCGACTACGCGCGCTTTATCGACGAGAGTACGGGAGAGCCGAGTGCGCCGGGCAGTTTTGTGGACACGGCGGGGCAGGTGCTCGGACAGCACAGAGGCATTACCCACTATACGGTCGGGCAGCGGAAGGGGCTCGGGATAGCCTTCGGTGAGCCTCGCTATGTGACCGCGCTTCGCCCCGAAACCAATGAAGTCGTGCTCGGTACGGGTAAAGAGGTCTTTGCGTCAAAGCTTCTCGCGGATGATGTGAACTGGATGGCTGTTTCGCAGCCGGAGATCGGGACAAAGCTTCGCTGTCGCGCAAAGATACGCTATAACCACGGCGGTGCAGACTGCGAGGTCCTTGTGCTACCGGACGGGAAGATACAGGTCATGTTCCCGACACCGCAGCGCGCCGTGACGCCGGGACAGGCCGTTGTGCTCTATACGGAGGCGGGAATCGTGCTCGGAGGAGGAACCATTGAGAGGTAGAAGAATTGCGGCGATGCTCGCATTGCCGCTTGCACTTGCGATGTTCACGGCCTGCGGCAAAAAGAAGCAGGTGACCATAAGTCTTGCGGAGAGCAGTTCCGTGATGGAACTGCATGGCAGCAGTGAGAGCGCGGCTGCTACGGGAACCGTGGAAGCGCGCCCGGAGGACATTGTAAACGGCTACCGCTTCAGCGGCAGCAATCAGATTGTCTACTGCAAGGCAGAGGAGAGCGAACTCCGCGACCGCCCCGGCACGGACGGAACCGTCGCGGGCAAGATAAAGCGGGGCGAAGCGCTGCGCTGCACCGCGATCAATGTGCGCTGGCTCCGCTTTGACCGGAACGGGAAAATCGTCTACGGCGCGGCGGAGGACTTTGAGACGGCAGACCACAGCGCGCCGGGCGCCGAGGTACAGACGGAATATGAGAGCGCGGAGATCGGCGTCGCACCGCACTGAGAAATGCAAAATTTTGCGTGACAAAGCCGGAAAGCTCTGCTATACTTTTTGGGTATTCGGAGAGTTACCCAAGCGGTTCAAGGGGGCGCACTCGAAATGCGTTAGGCCGGGTGACCGGTGCGTGGGTTCGAATCCCATGCTCTCCGCGAAGCAAAGAGCTGTAGAGAAGAAGTTCTCTACAGCTCTTTTTTGTCGTTCCGGATAAGTCGTGCGGGTTTCTTCCGCGAGCCTGTCTCTGTCTCGTCCCTTGGAAAGCCGGGAGCGGCGTGTTACAATGACGGCGATACCAGTCAAAACATACCGGTGCGCGCGGCGCAGAGGAGAGAAGATGGGAGATATCGCAGAGATTGTCGGAATGTTTGAGCGGGAGATGCCGATTAAGCTCTTCTGGATGGATGAGGACAAGCGGGAGCACGAGGAAGAAGCGCCGCTCCGCATGATCGAGGCGGTGAATCTGCTCGGCTACATCGCCCCGACGGTAAAAACCCTGGACTGGCTCTTTGACGAACTCAGGAATCGCGTTTCGCGGCGCTTTATCCGTCAGCACGAGAACAGCGGTCTGGAGCGCGCCTATGTGGACGGCAAGGTGCGCATGGACAACGAGGCGGTCTATAAGTACTTAGACGCCTTCGATGCGATTGTTCTGGAGCTCCGCGACAACATCACCTTTGTGCGGCTCTCCGAGCGCGGCCGGAAGATTTACCGCGAGGCGGCTGTCCGGGAGTTCAAAGAGAAAGTACAGGAAGACTGAGCGCCATGTACAGTACGACGCTTTGCTATCTGGAGCGCGACGGGAAATGGCTCATGCTGCACCGCGTGACCAAGAAAAATGACATCAACGAGGGCAAGTATGTGGGTGTCGGCGGTAAGTTCCTGGAGGGTGAGAGCCCGGAGGACTGTGTGATTCGGGAGGTCTTTGAGGAGACCGGCTACCGGCTCACGAACTATCGCTACGCGGGGCTCGTGACCTTTGTTTCGGACCGCTATGAGGCGGAACACATGCACCTCTTTACGGCGGACGGGTTCACCGGCGACTATCACGACACCGACGAGGGCATTTCCGCCTGGATTCCGAAGGAGGAGGTTTTGGGACTCCCGCTCTGGGCGGGCGACCGCATTTTCCTGCCGCTCTTACAGCAGAATCTTCCCTTCTTTTCGCTGAAACTCTGCTATGAAGGCGATAGCCTGATTGCGGCGACACTGAACGGGAAACCGCTCTCCTCAGCAGTCTGAAAAAAGAGACGGAAGACCGCGGGATAGGAATCAAAAAACCGTTTTTTTGTGAACTTGCACAGGAAAACGGGGCTATGCTACACTGGGCGGGTAACCGCGAAACGAGGCGGGTC
Source organism: Stomatobaculum sp. (assembly GCF_057248925.1). Lineage (NCBI taxonomy): Bacteria > Bacillati > Bacillota > Clostridia > Lachnospirales > Lachnospiraceae > Stomatobaculum > Stomatobaculum sp. The sequence goes on along the minus strand of NZ_DBHIHF010000003.1, from coordinate 50,017 downwards.
GTCTGACCTGCGGGGGGGCTATGCTCGACAATATTACAAATCTGTTTCTCTTTATCGGAGGACTCGGAATGTTCCTCTACGGCATGCATGTCATGGCGGAAGGAACACAAAAGTCTGTCGGCAGTAAGATGAAGGACTTCCTGGGGATGCTGACTTCGAACCGGCTGAAAGCCGTGCTGGTCGGAACCCTGATCACCGGTATCATCCAGAGTTCGGGCGCGACCACGGTCATGGTCGTCGGTTTCGTGAGCGCCGGTCTCATGACACTGAGCCAGGCGGTCGGCGTCATCATGGGCGCAAACATCGGTACCACGGTGACCGCATGGATTGTCTCGCTGAGCCAGATCGGCGACTCGATGAAGTTTTTGAACCCGGAGTTCTACGCACCGGTCTTAATCGGCATCGGCGCGGGCATCATCATGTTCTCGAAGTCCGACACCAAGAAGAACCGCGCGGAGATTATCATCGGTTTCGGTCTTCTGTTCCAGGGTCTCAAGTTCATGTCGGAGTCGGTCGCGCCTTACACCGACGCGCCGATTTTTGCGACAGTGTTCACGACGCTCGGCTCGAATCCGTTTCTCGGCATGCTCGCCGGTGCGGTCGTCACGGCGCTCTTACAGAGTTCTTCGGTCTCGGTCGGTATTTTGCAGATGCTCGCCGGCAACGGCCTGATTATGACAAATGCCGCGATTTTCATCACCCTCGGTGAGAACATCGGCTCCTGCGTGACCGCCATGCTCTCGTCGATCGGCGGCTCGCGCGATGCGCGGCGTGCGGCGGTCATGCACCTCTCGTTCAACATGATAGGTGCGCTGCTCTTTACGGTCATCAGCATTGTGCTCTTTGCGCTGAAGCCGACACTCGCGCACTATCACATCAGCCCCGTGCAGATTTCCGTGTTCCACACGGGCTTTAAGCTGACCATGACCATTTTGCTGTTCCCGTTCGGCGAGCAGCTGGTCAAGCTCTCGGGCATGCTGGTGCCGGAGAAGCAGGCGCTGCTCACGGGCGAGAAGAAGGAAGAAGAGTTTGTGACCCGCCTGGATCCGCGTATCTTTGAGCAGCCGGCGATTGCGGTCGCGGCGCTCTCGAATGCGGTCGCGACCATGGGCAAGCTCACGCTCCGCAATGTGGAGCGCGCCTGCGAGGTCTGCTTTACGCAGGATGAGGCGGTCATCGCCGAAATTTTCGAGACCGAGAAGAAAATTAATGCGATGAACCGCGAGCTCTCGGAGTATTTAATCAAGGCGAACACGCTGCCGGTCAACGACCACCAGCGCCTGGTCGTCACGGATCTCTTCAATACGCTGACGGATCTGGAGCGCTCGGGCGATCACGCGGAAAATGTCGCCAAGGAAGTGCAGCTCCTGATGACGCGTCAGCTCACGCTCTCGGAGACCGGCAAGAAGGATCTCCGCGATATGACGGACGCCGTGCAGGAAGCCTTCCGCTGCGCGGTCAAGGCGCGGGAAGAGCGGAGTGTGACCAGCGCGAGAAAAGTGAGCGCTTGCGAGGATCTTGTGGACTCGCTGCGCGATGAGCAGAAGGAGCGTCACATGGACCGCCTCTCGCGGGGCGAGTGCAAGCCGGAGGCAGGTCTGGTCTTTATTGAGATTATCGACAATCTGGAGCGTATCTCCGACCATGCACAAAACATGGCGGAGTACATCATGAATGAAATTTAAATTTAACAAAAGGCCTGACTTCCTAAATTATTGAAAATTAACAAAACAAATGTTAGGATAGCAACAGAGTCCTGACAGAATTGCCGGAGCTTTTGAAAGTGGCGCCTGTGTCGTTCGGACACAGGCGCTTTTTGCGTTACAGAATTGCCGGAGACAGGTAGAACATGCGTGCAACGCGAAAATAAGGAGGCGCAGGGATGGGACAGTGCAAGCATTGTGGCAGTGAGGTGAAGGCAGGCATGCGCTTTTGCGGCAACTGCGGCGCGCCGCAGGAAGCGGCGGCGGAAGCAATCGGAGAGGTTTCCGAAGAGAGTGCCGCGACGGCGGCCGAAGAGAATGCTGTGATGTTTGTCGAAGAAAATGCGGCAGCGACTGCCGGAGAAAGCGGGACAGAAGGACAGGAAGCGCCCGACGAGGCTGTGTATCCGGCAGTACCAAGACCTGCGGCAGAGACTACCGGAGAATCTGTGGCGACAGCTACCGGAGAGAATGCTCCGACGGCTGTCAAAGAGAGCGGGACAGAAGAACGGGAAGCGCCCGGCGAAGCTATGCATCCGGCGTCAGGCAGAGCGGTCGGAGAGGTTTCCGAAGAGAGTGTCGCGACGGCGACCGAAGAGAATGCTGTGATGCCTGTCGAAGAGAGCACGGCAGCGGGACAGGAAGCGCCCGGCGAGACCGCGAAGCGGAAACCGGGCCGTCTGCGGGCGGCTCTTTTTGCCGCCGCGGCGGTCGCGGTTGCGGCGGTCGGCGCGGCTGTGCTACTGCACCGTATGACGGCCATGACGGGGGAACGCTTTGTCCGCGTGCAGGCGGAAGCGCTGCGGCAGGAGGCTGTGCCGTTCGAGGGACTCGGCGCGGTCTTTGAGAACGGTTTCTCGAGCGACTTTGTGCTCAGCATGCAGATGTCGCGCAGCAGACTGCTCGCAATCTCGCGGAGCGGCAATGAGGACTATATGCTGGTCGCAAAGGCTCTGCAGCGCGGCATTCAGGCCAAGGTGGACCTCGGGAGACATCTGGAGACCGCCGTGCTGAACCTGGAGTTTGGCACCGACGATAGCGCGAAACTCAATTTTGACTGCTTTCTGGACAGCGAGAAGTTCGGCTACCGGATTCCGCAGGTCGGCAAGCAGGTCTTTGTTCTGAACTACCCGGAAGTGCTTGGGCAGTACAGCGGCGGGGCGCGCTTCAGCACGGCGGCGCTCGCCGGGCTGGTGCCGTCGAAGGAGCTGCTCTCCGCGTCCGCGGCGCGTTACGGGAATGTGCTCGCGGCCGCTGTCAAACCGAAGGAGATCAAAGTTAAAAAGCGGGCGTATACCTCCCATGTTCTGAAGCGTCAGCTGGACCACGAGATGAAGGGGGAGTATACGGTCTACACCTGGAATCCCGATCAGGAGACTCTGGAGGCACTCTTTCGGAATCTCGCGGTCGAGATGCGGAAGGATAAGGACTTTGCCGACTGGTATAACAAACGGCAGGAGGCGGGCGAAGAGCTTGCCACGGCACTCGGCATGGGACGGGGCAGGGCGGCCCACTTTTCGGATGTCGCCGACTATGTCGAGAAACACGCTGCGGATTGGGCGGAGACACTGGAAAAGCGGAACCTGCGCTGGAAGCTTGTGATGAAGGGGAAGGAAGTCGCGGCCATACGCGTGGTCGACAACGGCGAGAGACCGCTCTTTTGCTACGAGCGGGATCAGGTCGGCGACACGCTCTACCACGGCGTCGGCGGTGAATTGTTTCTCGGTACCTTCGCCGAAGAGCGCAGCAAAAAAGAGAATAGCTATGAGGGGCGGGCCATCGGGCGCCTCGCGATGTTCGGCGACGCCTGGCTCTGGGGCTTCCGGCTGTACTACAGTAAGGTGCCGCTTGACGGAAAGCCTTCGGTGCTCGGATTGCCGAACGGTAGTTATCGCTACACCTACTTTGACGCGGACCGGCCGGACCGGAAGTATACCTTTGAGGTCAAGGAGAAGTGGGGTCGCTCTGTCTACGAGCTTGACGACGGCTACGACAAGTTCACGCTGACGGCGACGCGGAAGGGTAGCGCCGAGAAGCCGACGGGCCGGGAAGTGGATATCAGCGACGAGTTGTCGGGCAGCGGCAAGAGTCTGCCGCAGGAGAAGTTTTCGGACATCATCGAGAAGCTCTGAGCGGAAAAGGAAACACGAAGCAAGCTGGCAAACTTTTCCGGAGAGATGTTCCGGAGAGGTGGCAAAAATTGTCGGAATATCAGAGAGGAAAGGCTCGAAAGAGCCGGAAAGATTGCGGTTTAGCACAACAAATGTTAAGATAAAAAGGAAAGTCCTGACAACATTGCCAGAGATTTTGCGCAAGGCGTCTGTGTCGTTTGGACACAGGCGCCTTTTTGCACGCAACGGGGGAACACACGGTCTCGGATTGAAAAAGGGGGAAGTGACCATGGGCAAATGCAAGCATTGCGGCAGCGAAACGGGGGAAGGCGAGCTCTTTTGCGCGAACTGCGGCGCGAGACTCGAGGAAGAGAAGCCCAGAGGAACCGCGGAAGAAGCGGCGGCAGAAACGAAAGAGGCGGAACATGAAGAGGTGGCGGAGCCCATCGTGAGAGAGGAGCCGACGCCGAAAGAGCCGATTGTGAGCGAGGCTGCGGCGGAGAAAGAGGACGCGGCGGAGCACAAGGACGCGGCGGGCCCTGCCGCGGAAGACAGGACTTCGGGCGCAGAAACCGCGGAGGATGCGGCAGCGGAAGGCAGTGCGGGAAAGAAGAAAAAAATCGGTTCCGCCGCGCTCATCGCCCTCGCCGTGCTGGGACTGGCGATCGGTTTCGGCGCGCGCACCGTGTCGAAAAATCTCGGATCGCCCGGGGAGCGCTTTCTCGCCGGACAGTTCCGGGCACTTTCCAAGGAGGCCGCGGTACTAAGCAGCGCGGAGCAAGTCTTTGAGAACGGTTTCTCAAGCGATTTTCAGCTCACGACAGAGCTCTCGGATAGACAGGTGACAGCGCTCACGCGGCGCGGGCTCTTCTCGGGGCCGTACGAGCGCATCTTGCGGGACGGCAGCGAGGCGCGCATTTTTATCGGCAAGAAATTTGAAAAGGCTGTCTTAAACCTGGAGCTCGGGCGCGGGGATGACCCGGTGCTGCAGGCGGACTGCTTCATCGATCCGGATCGCCTCGGTTTCCGCCTTCCGCAAAAGAGCGACAAGGTCTATGTGACGCGGTATCCGGAGGTATTACAGGAGCTCGGCAGCGAGTCGCGGCTCAGCACCTCTATGTTTGCGGACTTACAGTTTTCGAAGGAGCTCCGCGCCGCTACGGTGAAGCGCTACGGAAAAATTGTGGCGGCGGCCATCAACCGCAACAATCTGAAGACCGAGAAGCGGAGCTACCGCTCGCGCGTCTTAAAGCCCGAGTTAAAGCATTCGCTTGAGAAGGACTATACGATTTACAGCTGGGAGCCGAATGCCGAGGAGCTCGAGCGGCTGTTCCGGAACATTGCGGATGAAATGGAGAAGGACAGGGCGCTCGCTGCCTGGTATGACAGACGGCAGGAAATCGGCGAGCAGTTTGCGAAGGCGAGCGGTCAGCACCCGGGACGGAGCGTCAGGTTTGAAGATCTCGCAGACAGGCTACGGGACAATGCGGAGACCTACGCGAACCGCCTGGAAGACCGCAAGTTCACCTGGAAACTCGTGACGGAGGGGAGTGAAGTCCGTGCGATTCTCCTCCAGCTGGACGGCGGCGACACGCAGATCTTCTGCTATGAGCGGGATACGGACAAGGGCAAGCTGTACCGCGGGGTCAAAGTGTTTGACTCGGTGCTCACGGAAAAGCGGGATCTCGAGAAGAGCGGCTATTACGGCACCGTCGCCTGCCGCTTCAGCTGGTGGTTCCGCACCGAGAGTTTTGCGCTCAAGTACAGCAATGTGGACTTTAAGAAAAAGAGTGTGCTCGGTCTGCCCTGCGGGAAATACCGCCTGCTGCCGGGCGGCGATGAGGACGGAGACGGCATCAAATTCGAGGTGCGAAACGAGGGCGCAAACTCGCTCTATGAGTTGAAGAACGAGCTCGGCAGTTTCACCCTGAAGGCCACGAAGACCGGCACCGCGGCGCTGCCGACCGGGGAGGAAGAGAACATAGACGATGAACTGCTGGACGGCACGACGCCGCAGCAGGGAATTTCGAAGTTTATCGGCGCACTCTGAAGAAAAGCGGGGGAAAAGAGATGTATTGCAGGTATTGCGGGAGCAAGTTAAAGCCGGGGGCAAAATTTTGTACGAGCTGCGGCATGAAAGTCGAGTCGTCCGAAAAAACAGAGGAGACCGGGGCCAAAGCGGCGACAGCGACAGCGCAGACGGATACTGCGGCAACTGCGAGAGCGGAAGCGGAGGCAACGACAGCGGAAGGCGCGGAGAAGAAACTGACAGAGCGGAAAGAGACGGAACCCAAAAAGACGGAACAAAAAAAGGCGGAACAGCCCAAGCCGTCCGCGTCAACGCCGCCGGAAGAAAAGAAGACAGAGGGCGGGAAGTCGAAAAAGGGACTTCTTCTGATTCCCCTCTTTCTGCTGCTCGCCGGGCTCGGCGTGGTTCTCGGCATCCGAATCGGCTCGGGGCTCGGGCCCGGAGGCGGTTCAATCAAGCAAAACGACCCGTTTGCGAAGCGGGACACACAGGAGAGCGGCAAGGCGGCCACAGCGGAAAGCGGCGAGAGCGGCGCAGACAGGGAGAGCGCGGAGAGCAGTGCGAAGAGCGGGAGCGAGGGCGCAAAGCGCGAGGAGAAGCTGGTGCTTGCAGCCGAGAATACCGAGCTCGGCACCCTGCAGCGAAAAATCGCAGAGCTAAACAGCACGGCGGCGGCTGCCCAGCGCATTGACCTGTCGGCGGTCAACCACGCGGTCGGCACCAGAAATCCGGGCGAGAGCTGGAATTCGGATGTCTTTTACACGCTCGAGGGCTATGAGAACCGCCCGGGCTATGTGAACAAGAACCTTTGCCGCCTCGAGCAAAAGCAGCTCATCAACGCGGCGACCGGAAACCGGATTGACTATGTCATCTACATCAACCCGAACGACGGTGTCGCGAACAAGATTGTCGCAATCGAATACCTGGTCAGCGGGAGTTTGCAGGTCACGGAGTACTACTACGACGCGAACCGCATGCCGCGCTTTGTCTATCAGTACGACATTGACAACTATGTCGCGGGCTATGCGGTGCCGGAGAAGCCGGGACAGCGCTTCCTCTTCGGCAGTGACACGCTGCTCACCTGGAGAGAAGTCCGGGACGGCGGCTTCAAGTGGAACTGTGCGGCCAATGCGACGGAGGCTGAGCGGCTCCGGAAGTCCTGGCCCGCCAACACGATTTTTCTCTACCAGAATGAGAGTGCCGATATGCGGCGCGCCTTCGACGAGCGGGAATCGATTATGTTGAATGCCGCGTACAACACCTATGAGACCGTGATGAACGCGCAGAACCTGACGAGTATCAGCGGCTATGCCTACGACGAGCAGGGCAACGGCATAGGCGCGGCGGCGGTCCGGCTTTACCGGAACGAGGACGGCAAGCTGCTCTACGAGAGTCAGACCGATGCGGACGGCAAGTACCAGATTTATGTGCCGAGCGAGGCGAGACAGTACATGCTGCAAATTGCAAAGCAGCCCTATCAGGCCTGCGAAATTTACGGCATCGGTGTCGAGAGCGACCAGCTGGTCGCCTACCAGACACCGGTATACCTCTTCGAGCGCGGCGGCGCGACCATCGACTACCGCCTGAAACTCGGCGATGCGCTCCACTACAACGAGAGCCGGAGCGGCATGCAGACCGTCATCGCCTCGGCGATCAATCTGCGCGAAGGCATCAATAACCGCACGGGTACCATTGTCGCGACCGCAAAGGCCGATGAGTCCGGCGAGGCGGATGTACAGCTGAAGCCGGGCGTCTACACGGTCGAGCTGATTGCGAGCGGCTACGAGACGGTCTACGACACGCTGGTCGCGCGGCAAAACGGCGAGACCGAGCGGGAGTTCTTTGCGGCGCCGACGGTCGGTTCGGGACAGGTGTCGATTGTCCTGACCTGGGGCGCGGTGCCATCGGATCTTGACTCTCACCTCTTTACGCAGCGCGGCACCGAGACCTCGCATGTCTGGTTCGGCAGCAAGGAGGACGCGTTCGGCAACGACCTCGATGTCGACGACACGAGTTCCTACGGGCCGGAGACCGTGACCATCAAGCAGTTCTCCGCGCAGGACTACTACAAGTACTGTGTCTTTGATTTCACGAACGGCGTGCGGGAAAATACGCAGAGCTATGAACTTTCGAACTCGGGCGCGACCGTGCAGGTCTACACAGATCAGGGCCTCGCGGCGACCTACCATGTGCCGACCAACCGGCCGGGCGTAGTCTGGGAAATCTTTGAAATCCGAAACGGCAGAATCACGCCGATTCAGCGCTATTATAACTATGTGAGCAGCCAGGACTGGTGGATGCACAGTTAAAGAAAGCGAGATTTCCTTTCTTGCATTTTTGCAGGCACACGGTTAGAATGAAATAGAAAGATAATTCATTTCCGCAGCAGATACAGGAGGAGAAAAGCCATGGTTAAAGTTGCGATTAACGGATTTGGACGCATCGGACGTCTTGCGTTCCGTCAGATGTTTGAGACCGAGGGCTATGAAGTCGTTGCGATCAACGACCTCACGAAGCCGGAGATGCTCGCACATCTTCTGAAGTACGACACTTCGCAGGGTAGCTTCCTCGGCAAGATCGGCGAGGGCAAGCACACGGTCGAGGCAGGTGAGGATTCCATCACCGTCGACGGCAAGAAGATTACGATTTACAAGGAAGCGGACGCAAAGAACCTTCCGTGGAAGGCTCTGGATGTCGATGTTGTCCTGGAGTGCACCGGTTTCTATACCTCGAAGGAGAAGGCTTCGGCTCACCTCGAGGCAGGCGCAAAGAAGGTTGTCATCTCGGCACCGGCAGGCAACGATCTGCCGACCATCGTGTTCAACGTCAACGAGAAGACGCTGACCAAGGAAGACAAGATTATTTCCGCAGCTTCCTGCACGACGAACTGCCTCGCACCGATGGCAAAGGCACTGAACGACTACGCGCCGATTCAGTCCGGCATCATGAGCACCATTCACGCTTATACCGGCGATCAGATGATTCTCGACGGCCCGCAGAGAAAGGGCGATCTCAGAAGATCGAGAGCCGGCGCTGCGAACATTGTCCCGAACTCCACCGGTGCCGCGAAGGCGATCGGCCTGGTCATCCCGGAGCTGAACGGCAAGCTCATCGGTTCCGCACAGCGTGTCCCGGTCACGACCGGTTCCACGACCATCCTGGTCGCGGTTGTCGCGAAGGATGAGGTCACGAAGGAAGAGATTAACGCAGCGATGAAGGCAGCGGCAAACGAGTCCTTCGGCTACAACACGGACGAGATTGTCTCCTCCGATGTGATCGGCATGCGCTACGGCTCCCTCTTCGATGCGACCCAGACCATGGTCAGCAAGATCGCGGACGGCTGCTATCAGGTGCAGGTGGTCTCCTGGTACGACAACGAGAACTCCTACACGAGCCAGATGGTTCGCACGATCAAGTACTTCGCAGAGCTGTAAGCATCTGCTTTTGCAAGGCGACTCTCGCGGGTCCGGTCTTTGGACCGGGCCCGCTTTTTTATGACAAAGACGGAGGACAAGCATGTTAAACAAGAAGACCGTAGACGATCTCAAAGACTTAAAGGGCAAAAAGGTACTGGTGCGCTGCGACTTCAACGTTCCGCTGAAGGACGGCGTGATTCAGAACTATAACCGCATCGACGGCGCGCTGCCGACCATCAAGAAGCTCCTCGACCAGGGCGCAAAGGTGATTCTCTGCTCCCACCTCGGCAAGCCGAAGGGTGAGCCGCTGCCGGAGATGAGTCTCGCTCCGGTCGCACCGGCACTTTCCGAGCGCCTCGGTGTTCCGGTCAAGTTTATCTCGGACCCGCAGGTGACCGGCGAAGAGACCCGGAAAGCGGCTGCGGACTTAAAGGACGGCGAGGTGCTGCTCCTTGAGAATACGCGCTACCGCGGCGAGGAGACCAAGTACGGCAAGGACGAGGCGGCCGAGAAGTACGCGGAAGAGCTCGCGGCGCTCTGCGACAACGGCATTTTTGTCGATGACGCGTTCGGCACCGCGCACCGCGCGCACTGCTCGAATGTCGGCGTCACGAAGCACTGCAAGGAGAATGTGGTCGGCTACCTCATGGAGAAGGAGATCCGCTTCCTCGGCCAGGCGGTCGAGAACCCGGTGCGCCCCTTTGTCGCGATTCTCGGCGGCGCAAAGGTCTCGGATAAGCTGAATGTCATTAACAACCTGCTCGACAAGGTGGATACGCTGATCATCGGCGGCGGCATGGCGTATACCTTCTTAAAGGCAGAGGGACAGAGCATCGGCAACTCGCTCTGCGAGGAGGATAAGCTCTCGTACTGCCTCGACATGCTGAAGAAGGCGGAGGAGAAGGGCGTGAAGCTTTTACTCCCGGTGGACCATGTTGCGGCGGAGAAGTTTGCGGCCGATGCACCGCACAAGGTGGTCGATGAGATTCCGGAGGGCTACATGGGCCTCGACATCGGACCGAAGAGCATTGCGCGCTTCACCGAGGCGCTGCAGGGCGCAAAGACCGTGGTCTGGAACGGCCCGATGGGCGTCTTCGAGTTTGAGGCGTTTGCGGCGGGCACGCTGGCAATCTGCAAGGCAGTCGCAGAGCTGAAAGATGCGACGACTGTGGTCGGCGGCGGCGACTCCGTGAACGCGGTGAAGCGCCTCGGCTTCGCGGATCGCATGACGCACATCTCGACCGGCGGCGGCGCTTCGCTCGAGTTCCTCGAGGGCAAGGAGCTCCCGGGTGTTGCGGCGGCGGATAACAAGGACTGAAGGAGCGAGAGATGAGAAGAAAGATTATTGCGGGCAACTGGAAGATGAACATGACGCCGACCGAGGCGAAGGCACTGGCGACCACGCTGGCGCCGCTCGTCAAGAACCCGGAGGTCGACGTAGTTTACTGCGTGCCGTTTATCGATATCTTCCCGGTCAAGGAAGTGATTGCGGGCACGGCCGTGCATCTCGGCGCGGAGAATGTCTACTTCGAGGAGAAGGGCGCCTTCACCGGTGAGACTTCCCCGGCGATGTTAAAGGACGCGGGCGTCGAGTATGTGATCATCGGCCACTCCGAGCGGAGAGAGTATTTCCATGAGACCGATGAGATCATCAACAAGAAACTCTTAAAGCTTCTCGAGCACCAGTTTAAACCGATTCTCTGCTGCGGCGAGAGCCTTGCGCAGCGCGAGGCGGGCGTCACGATGGACTTCATCCGGATGCAGTTAAAGCTCGCGTTTCAGGGCGTCAGCGCTTCGGATGCGGCGAAAGTCACGATTGCCTATGAGCCGATTTGGGCGATCGGCACCGGTAAGACCGCAACCGTCGCACAGGCCGAGGAAGTGTGCCGCGGCATCCGCGAGACCGTGAAGGAGCTCTACGGCGAGGCGATTGCCGAGGAAATCCGCATTCAGTACGGCGGTTCGATGAACGAGAAGAACTGCAAGGAGCTGCTTGCGGAGCCGGACATCGACGGCGGCCTGATCGGCGGCGCGTCCTTAAAGCCGGAATTCGGAAAAATCGTAAACTACAAGGCACTCTGAGCCTTTTGGTGGGCTTCATACAGAGGGCGGCATCGCTTCGGCGGGCCGCTCTTCTTTTGTCGGAAAGTAAGTTGACAGAGATAGAGTAACGGTGTATTATGCGGATAGTAAGCTATTTCGCATAACGGTGTGCGGTGAGTTCACGAAAAGTTTACGGACTTTCGAGGACCGTTTGTAATGGTTGCCGGTTATTTATGGTAAAATGGCTTCGTTATAACAGATTCATACAGCAAAGCGAGGTACCGGAATGATTCGTGGAAGAAAATCCCTTGCATGCCTACTGAGTGCGGTCGCGGTGGTGAGCACCGTGGCCTCTCCGCTCAGCGCCTATGCAAATACAAGCAGTAACTTTGCGTATCGCCGTCAGGTCATAGCGCTCTCGGGCATTATGCCGACCACCGGCGGCATGTCCGAAAAGGTGACGCGCGCACAGTTCGCGCAGATGTTGGTCAGAGCCTCCGCGTATCGCAGTGTGCTCACGAAGACCAGCAATGTCTCCGTCTTCGCGGATGTGAAGTCGGGCGATGAATATGCGGCTTCGATTCGGCTTGCGGCGGAGCAGGGCTGGATGACCGGCTATCTCGGCGGCAAGTTTAAGCCGTCCGAACCCGTGCGCTTAAACGAGGCGGCAAAGGGCGTGCTGGGGCTCCTTGGTTACACGGCGGATGATTTTGCGGGCGATCAGTTCAACAAGCGCATGGCGCAGTATGCGAATTCCGACTTAAACGAAAACATCGGCTACAGCGACCCGCAGACCGAACTCACGAAGGCGGACTGTGTGAATCTCTTTTATAACCTCCTGAAGGCAAAGCAGAAGAGCGGCACGGTCTATGCGGGCGTTTTGAATGCCGAGGTCGATTCGAACGGCGAGGTGAACGCGCTCAAGATGGCGGACAATACGACGCGCGGCCCGAAGGTCGCGGAGAGCCGCACCCAGGTCGACAACATCATCCCCTTCCGCCTGGACGATGCGACCATCTTCATGAACGGCAGAGAGGTGCAGAAAGAAGCGCTCTACGCGGCGGCCGCGCAGTATGCGGTCATCTACTACAGCTCGCAGACCAAGACGGTCTGGGCCTACAATGCGGACACCGATTCCGACGCCGACAAGCGCGTGGCGCGCGGCGTGGTCGAGGCCATCTACTATCAGAACACGAACACGCTCACGCCGAGCGCGGTCAAGCTGGACGACGGCAATGTCTATCAGCTCAATTCGACCGAGATGCAGTTTGTGTTTTCGGTCTACGGCAGCGTGAAGGTCGGCGATCATGTCGTATTGATTTACCAGGTTGCGGGAAGCGGCGCGGCGACCGAAGACGGTGAGGCGAGCCAGAGCTTCAGCGTCGTGGACTATGTGGAGCCGTAAGCGGAAAGGGGGCAGGCAGTGGCAGAAGAAGTAAAGCCGAAGAAGAAAGGGCTCAGCAGAGGGGCAAAGCGGAACATCCGGCGCGCGGTCATCGCGCTCGCGGTTCTCGGGCTCGGTGGTGCCTTTGTGCACAGCCGCATGGCGGCGGCCAAAAAAGCGGCGGCGGCAAGCATGGCGGTGGACACCGGCAAGGCGACCGTCGAGGACATCACTCAGAAGATTTCCTCGACCGGCACCATTTCCGCAAAGGACACCTATTCGATCACCGCGCTCGTGCAGAGCGGCACCATCACCGAGGCGAATTTTGAGGTCGGTGACCATGTCGCGAAGGATCAGGTTCTCTACCGGATCGATGACAAGCTCGCGGCCTCGGAGATGAAGAGCGCGGAGAGCGCACTCGCGCGGGCACAGAAGAGCCTCGCCTCGGCGACGGCGGACTTACAGGACGCGCAGAGCAAGTACGGCGACGGGGTCTATAAGGCGACCCGCGCGGGCTATGTGACCAAGGTCTATGTGACGGACGGCGAAAAAATTTCGGGCGGCGCGACGCTCGTCGACCTGACCGATGAAACGAGCATGAATGTGCGCATTCCGTTTCTCTCGGGCGAGGCGGATCTGATTCAGGCCGGCGCCCCGGCGACCTTGACGCTCTCGGACACGCAGGAGCAGGTCGAGGGCACGGTGGTCGCGGTCGGCGCGCAGGAGAGAACCCTGACGGGCGGCCGCCTTGTGAAAGATGTGACAATTTCCCTGAAGAACCCGGGCGGTCTGACGAGCAACACCTCGGTCAGCGCGACGATCAACGGCTTCCGCTGCGTCGAAGAGGGAAAGTTTGAGGCGCACTACACGACCAATATGGCGGCGGATCTGCCGGGCGCGGCGGACAGCGTGAAGATTCTGGTGCATGTCGGCGATTACATTCAGCCCGGGACGCCGATTTTCACGATGACACCGAAGTCCGTGAAGGACATGCTCGAAACCTATTCGGACAAGGTCGACAGCGCGCAGAGCGGTGTCGAAGGCGCGCAGAAGGGCGTGGACAGCGCCAAGGAGACGCTCGACAACTACACGATTAAATCCCCGATTGACGGCGAAGTCATCACAAAGAGCTATAAGGTGGGCGATAAGCTCGGCGGCGCGGGCATGAGCGGCACGAAGTCCGCGACGACGCTCGCGACCATCTATGACATGAGCGCCTACACATTTAAGATGGCGATTGACGAGACGGATATCTCGAAAATTCAGGTGGGACAGCGCGTCGAAATCACGGCGGATGCAATTCCGGGCGAGACCTTCGGTGGCACGGTCACGAATATCAGCCTCGAGGGCAGCTCCCAGGGCGGTGTCTCGACCTATCCGGTGACGGTCACGCTCGACAACACCGAGAAACTCCTGCCGGGCATGAATATCAACGCGAAGATTGTGATCGGTTCGGCTTCGGGCGCGCTCTGCATTCCGGCGGATGCGCTGATGCGGAACAACCAGGTCTATGTGAAGGACGACTCGGTCACCGAGGCCAAGGGCGAGGTCCCGGCGGGCTTCCGCGCGGTCACGGTCGAGACCGGTCTCATCAACGGCGACAAGGTGCAGATCACTTCGGACAATATCAAGGCGGGCGATGAAGTCTATGTGCAGCCCAAGGCACCGGACACGAGTGACAGCATGAGTATGTACATGAACGGCGGACAGAGCGCGGAGGGCGAGGCCGGCGGAAGCGGCGGTGAAGCGAACGGCGACACGGCAGGCGGCGAAGCGCAGGGCGGTGACGCGAATGGGCAGAATTAAGACGGTCCACATCCCCCAGGGCGAAGTTCTGATTGAGATGAAGGACATCTGCAAGACCTATGTGATGGGCGATGAGGTCGTGCACGCAAACGACCACTTAAACCTCACGATACGGATGGGCGAATTTGTCGCGATTGTCGGCAAGTCCGGCTCGGGCAAGTCCACACTCATGAATATCATCGGCGCGCTGGATGTGCCGACTTCCGGCACCTACCTGCTCGGCGGGGAGGATGTCGGCGACATGACGCAGAACGAGCTCGCGGATATCCGGAACCGTATGATAGGCTTCATCTTTCAGCAGTACAACCTGCTGCCCAAGTTAAACCTCCTCGAGAATGTGGAGCTCCCGCTCCTCTACGCGCATGTGCCGGGCGACAAGCGAGAAGAGCGCGCCCTGCAGCAGCTGGAGCGCGTGGGGCTCGGCGACAAGGCGCGAAACATGCCGAACCAGCTCTCGGGCGGTCAGCAGCAACGCGTCTCGATTGCGAGAGCGCTCGCCGGAAATCCGTCTCTTTTGCTCGCCGACGAGCCGACCGGTGCGCTTGACTCGAAGACCAGTCGTCAGATTCTCGACTTTTTCAAGGAGCTGCACAAAGAGGGCAATACCATCGTCATGATCACGCACGACAATTCGATTGCGGTGCAGGCGAAGCGCGTCGTGCGGATTCAGGACGGAAAGATCAATTTTGACGGGAAGGCGGAGGACTATGCTGCAATCATTTAAACTCGCCTTAAAGAGCATCTGGAGCAACAAGGTGCGCTCCGCCCTCACCATGTTCGGCATCATCATCGGCGTGGCCTCCGTCATCATCCTCGTGAGTCTGATGAACGGTTATCTGAACAGTCAGATTTCCCAGTGGGGCGATCTCGGCGCGACGAATATCAATATCACGGTCGTGAACCAGCCGAGCCGCTCGGTCACCATGGATGAGATGTATGCCTATCTCGCTGACCACAGGGATCTGTTTGCCGGCATGAGCCCTACGGTCTCGCCGGGGGACGGAACCCTGAAGGTCGGCAACAAGAAGTCCGAGGGCACCACAATCACAGGTGTCAGCGAGAGCTATGCGTCTCTCGTGGACAAACAGTTGGAACAGGGGCGCTTTCTCAGCTACGCGGATGTGCTCTCGAAGCAGGAGGTCTGTGTCATCGGGCCTTACACGGCGAAGCGGCTGTTCGGCTCTCCGGAGGCCGCGCTCGGCGAAAAGGTTACCTACGGCGGCGTGAATTTGACCGTCATAGGTCTCCTCAAGCAGAAGAGCAAAGGCAAGATGGAAGAGAGCGGCACGGACGATGTGCTTCTGCTGCCGTATTCGACGGCGCTCAAGATGGCGCACACGGCGCAGCCTTCGGCCTATCTCTTTGCGGCGAGCAGCACGGACAAGGCGGCTGTTCTGAACGCCAAAAAGTCGCTCGAAGACTATCTCCACGGTATTTTCCACAACAAAAAGCACTACACACTGATGGCCATGGTCGAGATGCTCGACCAGATCAACCGGATGATGGCGCAGATGTCGGTATTAATCGGCGGCATAGCGGGTATCTCGCTCTTTGTCGCGGGCGTCGGCGTCATGAATATCATGCTGGTTTCGGTCACCGAGCGGACGCGGGAAATCGGCATCCGGAAGGCGCTCGGCGCGCGTCCCGGGGTCATTTTACAGCAGTTCGTGCTCGAGGCGATTACGACCTCGGTGCTCGGCGGTCTGATCGGTATCGGCATCGGCAGCGGAATTCTGAATATCGTCGGAATGTTCCTCGGCTACAGCGTTGCGGCGACGCCGAAGGCAATTTTCATCTCGTTTACCGTCTCGGTGGCGATCGGCCTCTTTTTCGGCTATATGCCGGCAAAGCGCGCGGCGGCACTGAATCCGATCGACGCGTTGCGGAGCGAATAAAGAGAGACAGGTACAAAAAAAAGTCAGGTCGAAAGACCTGACTTTTTTGTCTCAAATCAAAGAATCTGTGTCCCCGCTCTGTCTCAGGGATGTTCGACCGACGCTTCGTCGCAGGCGGCGGCTTCTGTCTCAGCGGAAGCCGCCGCTGCATCTTCGGTCGCTGTCACTGCGGCGGACAGCGTCTCAGCGCTGTCTGCCGCCTCAGCTTCGTGTTCGGTCGGAACCGCTTCCGCTGTGTCCTGCGGTTCCGTGCTATACGGTGCCGTTGCGCTGTGTTGCTCGGCGCTGACGGATGCATCCGGTTTCTTCAGCACGGCCTTTCCGTAGTGGCCGCTCTCAAAGAGTTTCTTGTAGAGTTCCTCGGAGAGGGCCTCTATGTAGCCTTCGTCCATGCCGTCGTAGCGCTGTAAGAAGCAGTCCTGAATAAAGTCGAAGCGCTTCAGGGCGAGCGCCTCCGCGCGGAGCGGATGGCGGGTTGCACCGAGAATTTCGAGGTCAATCTGCTCCGGCGCATAGCTTGCGAGGAACCAGCGCTCCAGTTCTTCGGTGATGCGCTGTTCCTCCTCGATGTGCGAGTAGGCGCGGGAAGCTTCCCGGCGCGTTTTCCAGTAGAGACCGAAGGCACCGAGCGCAAAGACAAGGAAGAAAAAGCGCATCAGTGCGGTGGTCGGCAGAGCGAAGGGGAGATGCAGCTGTTGACCGAAGCTTAGCAGCGTTAGCACGCTCATCACGATGCCGACAATCAAAAAGGCCGAGGCCGAGGAACTCAAATCTTCATAGCGATCTTCCTGGCGCACATAGAGGCGGGGGGTCTCCCGCGAGGTGCGGTCGGAAGCAGGTTCGTTTACTTGCATAGCGTCATCCTTTCGCGCGGCTTGGAACAGCCGTTGTTTACTCAAAGTATACTACAAAGCGGGCTTTTTTGCGACAGGCGCTGTGCAGCTTTCCTTTTTGCGGGAAGCTGTGTAGAATAAAGAGTAACACGCGCTGCATCGCAGCGCGAAGGTCAAGTCGAGAAAGGAGTGTTCCGATGCCGCAGCATCCGCCGTTTCCGAAAAAGCTGCCGCCTCTGCGCCTCAAAAATATCCTCATTGTGCTGTTTCTTCTTGTGGGGCTTCTGCCGCTCTGTCTCGCTGTGTCGGTGGCGACCAACAGTTTCCGGCAAAGTCTCCTGGATACCCACAAGGCGGAAGTGCAGGAGAGAAGCGGCATCCTGTCGACCAAGCTGACCCGGACGGGGTATCTCCACAACCAGGACAAAAAAGATAACAGTCTGAATTCGGAACTCGAGATCATCGCGCAGAGCTACCACGGGCGCATTCTGGTCGTGGATCAGAACTATCGCATCATAGAGGATAGTTTCCATCTCGCCGAGGGGCGGTACCATGTCGCGCCGGAGGTGATACGGAGCTTTCGCGGCGAGAACGCGACCAACTACAATGCCGACAAGTACTACATGGTGCAGACCACGCCGATTTACGACTCCCTGGATGTAAAGGCGGAAGACAGAGTGGTGGAGGGGGTGCTTCTCTTCATCTCGTCCACGGAATTGCAGCGCACGGAATTGCAGGGGGTAAGTGAGACCCTGCGCATTTTTACGGTGGCGGTCGGGCTGCTGCTCGCGCTGCTCAGCGTGATACTGGCCTCTCTGATTCTGCGCCCGTTCGCGGAACTCCGCGCGGCGCTCCGCAAGGTGTCGGTCGGCAATCTGAATGAGACGGTCGAGCAGAACAGCTACCTCGTGACCGCGCAGATCAGCGAGGATGTCAACGCGACACTCCGGAAACTCCGCGCGCTGAACGAGTCGCGCCAGGAGTTTGTCTCGAATGTCTCGCATGAGTTAAAGACGCCGATTACCTCGATGCGCGTGCTCGCGGACTCCCTGATTTCGGCGGGCGATGCGCCGCTGGAGCTCTACAAGGAGTTCATGAGCGATATCTCGAAGGAGATTGACCGCGAGGCAAAGATTATCGACGACCTTCTGAGTCTGGTCCGCATGGACCGCTCGGGCACGGTGCTGAACCGGAAGGAGACCGATATGCACGAGATGCTCGAGCAGATTCTGAAGCGTCTCCGACCGCTCGCGAGAGTAAATCAGATTGAGCTGACCCTGCACACGGTGCGGGAGGTCACGGCCGAGGTGGACGAGGTGAAGTTCTCGCTCGCCATCATGAACTTAGTCGAAAACGGCATCAAGTATAACGGCAACCAGAAGGACGGCTATGTGCAGGTCACGCTCGATGCGGATCACCAGTTCTGCTATATCCGCGTCGAGGACAACGGCATCGGTATCCCGGAGGATCAGCAGGAACTGGTCTTTGAGCGCTTCCACCGCGTGGACAAGGCGCGCTCCCGTGAGACCGGCGGTACGGGCCTCGGACTTGCAATCACGAAGGAAATCATCCTTCTGCACCAGGGTATGATACGCCTGACCAGTGAGGTCGGAAAGGGCAGCACCTTCCTGGTGCGCATTCCGCTCAAATATATCGAGAGCAGCACGCCCGCCCAGGCGGCCTCGCAGAAGAAGAACCGGAGAGAACGGGGAAAGAGAGGTGAGGCGCGTGGCGAATAAACAAAAAGGGTGGCTGGTCCTGCTGCTCTGCCTGCTCTGCTTCTGCGGCTGCGGCCCAAAGAAAGCAGGCGCGGACCCGGCGGCGGGGCGCTATGCGATTTACTATCTGGACAAGACGGCGACCAAACTGACACCGCTCATTTACGAGACGCAGACCACGGACAAGAATCAACTGGTCGGCGAACTCATGCAACAGTTTCTGCATGTGCCGAGCGCCGAGGATCTGATCACGGCGACGGGAGACAAGACGCGTTACGAGTCCTTCAGTTTTGACGACAAGGTGCTCTATATCTACTTTGATGAGAACTACCAGGACTTGAAGACCGACCGGAAGACCCTCTGCTCGGCGGCATTGACTGAGACGCTCGCGCAGATCAAAGGCGTCGAACATGTCGGCATTTACAGCGGCGGGAAGCCGCTCGCCGGGGTGGACGGCAGTCTTCTGGGACCCTTTAGCGAAAACGATTTCGTGAACAGCGTCTCGGATGTGAACAGCTACGAGACCGTGGAACTGCCGCTTTACTTTGCGTCTGCGGACGGCAAAAAATTCACCGAGGAGACCCGTAGCGTGACCTACCGCGCGAATACCCTGCTCGAGCAGGTCGCGGTGGAGCAGCTGATTGCAGGGCCGCGGGGCAGCGGCAAGGCCATACTGCCGCCGGAGACCAAGCTGCTCAGCATCTCGGTCAATGAAAACATCTGCTATCTGAATTTCAGCAAGGAATTTCTGAATCCGGTCACAGGCGTGAGCCCTGATGTGAGCCTCTATGCGCTCGTGGACACCTTGACCGGACTCAAAACCGTACAGCGGGTTCGCATTTCGGTCGAGGGCTCGCAGTCCGTGCTGTTCCGGGATGCCATCTCTCTCGACGCGCTCTTTGAGCAGAATCTCGACTATGTCGGCAAGGGCCTGCCCGGGAATACCGCTTCGCCTAGCGAAACCGCCGCGACGGATGAATCGAAGTAAGCAGTCGGGTTGAAGTAAATTTATTTCATCATTAGAAAATTCATTTCGGAGAAAACAGAATATGAGACGTCCGCTGGAAGTACTGGCAGTCGGGGTTGTGCTTGGAGAGCTGCTTTGCCTCGCCGGAATCCGCGGAATCTTGCTTTTTCTGCTCTGCCTCTGCCCCGTGCTCTTAGCGCTTTTTCTGCGCGGGGTGAGGCGTCGCATCCTTCTTGTCCTTGTCCTCGGCGCAGTCGCCGGGGCGCTTCGGTTGCAGGCGGCCCTTTTGCCGGGCCGCGCCGAACGGCAGTTACAGCGCGCCGAGGGAGCCGCTGCGACCTTTCGCGGGCGCATTGCGGAAATCGAGCCGCGCGGCGAGCTGACGCGCGTCCGCTGCGGCAGCGTGTACCTTTTGCTGCGGGAGAGCAGCGGAGAGACCCTCGCGCTCGGGCGCGTATTGACGGCGAGCGGCAGCTTAAGCCCGATTGCGGCGCCGACCAACCCTGGAGAATTTGACTACCGGGCTTATTGCCGCGCGCGCGGCGTGACGCACCGCATGCAGGTGCGGCAGTATACCGTGGAGGGCAGGGCGAGTCCGCTCGCGGAGTGT
Organism: Stomatobaculum sp.; assembly: GCF_057248925.1. NCBI lineage: Bacteria > Bacillati > Bacillota > Clostridia > Lachnospirales > Lachnospiraceae > Stomatobaculum > Stomatobaculum sp. The sequence goes on along the minus strand of NZ_DBHIHF010000003.1, from coordinate 29,502 downwards.
CTCCGGCGCTTTCGAAGCGCCGCGCTGGAGCGGCTCAAAGCAGTCTGCCCCGAACAGGAGGCAGGCTATCTTGCCGCGCTCCTACTCGGCGACAAGCACGCGCTCAGCGAGGACTTCTACGATCTCTACCGGAAAAACGGCATTGCGCATCTGCTCGCAATCAGCGGGTTGCACACCGGTTTTCTGGGACTCGCGCTCTACCGCCTGCTTCGGAAAAAGTGCGGGCTTTCTCTGAGCGCTGTCGTCACGGCGCTGTTTCTCTGCCTTTATGCGGCATTGACCGGCGGAGACACCGGCGTTCTCAGGAGCAGCCTGATGCTCGGCCTCGGTTTTCTCGCGCTCTGCCTCGGCAGAAGCTACGATCTTCGGAGCGCTGCCGCCTTTGCCCTTCTGTTTCTTCTTTTCTTCTCGCCGCTTCAACTCTTTCAGTGCGGCTTTCAACTCTCTTTTCTCGCAGTCTTTTCGATCGGCGGTCCCGGCAAGGCACTCACGGAGCGCTTTGCGGCAAAGCGAAACCTTTGTGCCGCGTTTTTGCAGAGCCTCACGGTCTTTCTCGTCACCCTTCCCGTCATTTCCTACTGGTTCTTTTCCCTGCCGCCCTACGGCATCCTTCTCAATTTACTCGTCATTCCGATGACAGGTGCCCTGCTGTTACTCGGATTTGTGCTGCTCGCCGCGGCCTTCGCCGCGCCGCCGCTCGCGCTGCTTTGCGGACAAATTCTGCATCTTGCGCTCGGTGCGCAGATTCTGCTCTGTCGTCTCGCGGAGTGCCTGCCGTTTCACCGCATCCTGCTCGGGCGGCCTAGGGGGTGGCAGCTGGCTGTCTACAGCGTTTGCCTTGCGCTCGGCTTCCGGCTGCTGCTCGGCAGAGACTCTCGTCCCAAAGAGAAGCGGCAGCGGGAATTGCGCCGCGTGCTGTTGCTTTGCGCCGCACTCGGCGCGGGGCTTAGCCTCCTGCCGATCCGGAGCCGCGTGCCCCGTGTCTGGGTTCTCGACATAGGCCAGGGCGATGCCATCGTGATTGAACAGGGCAGCCGCTGCATCACGATAGACGGCGGCAGCACTTCGCGGCCGGACTGCGGGAAACAGGTCATAGAGCCGTTTCTCGAGAGCCGCGCGCTCGGAACCGTGGACGCTGCCTTTCTGACCCATGCGGATCTGGATCACACGAACGGACTGAGCTACCTTGCAAGCAGGGACTCGGGGATACCGGTGAAGCGCGTCATTTTGAATCCGGCGGCGGAGACCGATGCGCATTATGCGAAATTGATGGCTGCGCTCAGAGAGAATCCGGAGACAGAACTCTGTTTTATGGGCGCGGGCGATGTCTACGGGAATTTTCACTGTCTCTGGCCGCCGCGGGAAGCGCTGCCGGAGGAAGTCAACGAGCAGTCCTTAATCCTCCTCTTTACGGCAAACGGCAAGCGCTGCCTCTTTACGGGCGATGCGGGACAGCCGAGCGAGGAGAAACTGCTGGAGCGGCTTGCCGCCCCCGAACGGGCTGCCGAGCGCGCCGCGCTCACGGACATTGACCTCCTGAAGGTCGGGCACCACGGCTCAAGAGGGGCGAGCAGTGACAGCTTTCTCGCGTTGCTTTCGCCGGACTGCGCGCTGATTTCCTGCGGGCGGGGCAATTCCTACGGGCATCCGCACGCCGAGGCGATGGAGCGACTCCGCCGCCATGCGGAGCAGGTGCACAGCACGGCGAAGGAGGGAGCTCTCTCGGTGGAACTTGGGCCGAACTGAAAAAAGTCAAAAAATTAGCACTCATTTATTGACAGTGCTAATAACAGCTGCTATACTGATTACAGTTCAAAGAATGTTATATAGCATGTATAGCATTCGTAGCAAAGCGAGGTGAAGTGCATGAATATCAGCAAGTTTACACAAAAATCTCAGGAAGCGATTGCCGTAGCGGAGAAGCTGGCAATCCAGAACGGTAACCAGCAGATTGACGAAGAGCATCTGCTCAGCGCGCTGCTGACGGTTTCGGACTCCCTGATTGCAAGCCTCGTCGCAAAGATGGGAATACAGAAAGAAGCCTTTCTCAATGAGAGTGAGGCTCTGATTCAAAAGCTCCCGAAGGTGAGCGGCGGCGGGCAGGAATATGTGAGCGCGGACTTGAACCGCGCTTTGAACGGCGCGGAGGATGAGGCAAAGGCGATGGGAGATGACTATGTCTCCGTCGAGCATTTGTTCCTGAGTCTCTTAAAGAATCCGAACCGCGCCCTGAAGGAACTCTTCCGGACTTACGGCATTACCCGCGAGAAGTTCCTGCAGGCACTCTCGACAGTGCGCGGCAACCAGCGCGTCACCTCGGATAACCCCGAGGCAACCTACGACACGCTGAATAAGTACGGCTACGACCTCGTGGAGCGCGCGCGGGACCAGAAACTCGATCCCGTCATCGGCCGCGATGAGGAGATTCGGAACGCGGTTCGCATCCTGAGCCGTAAGACCAAGAATAACCCGGTTTTAATCGGTGAGCCCGGCGTCGGTAAGACGGCGGTCGTCGAGGGGCTTGCGCAGCGCATTGTGCGCGGCGATGTGCCGGAGGGACTCAAGGACAAGCGGCTCTTTGCGCTCGACATGGGCTCTCTGGTCGCAGGTGCCAAGTACCGCGGCGAATTCGAGGAGAGACTGAAGGCTGTGCTCGAGGAAGTCAAGAAGAGCGAGGGCGAGGTGATTCTCTTCATCGATGAGCTCCACACGATTGTCGGTGCGGGTGCATCCGAGGGCAGCATGGACGCCGGCAATATGTTAAAGCCGATGCTTGCGCGCGGCGAGCTCCACTGCATCGGTGCGACGACCCTTGACGAGTACCGGAAGTACATTGAAAAGGATCCGGCGCTCGAGCGGCGTTTCCAGCCGATTCTCGTGGATCAGCCGACCGTAGAGGATACGATTTCGATTCTCCGCGGCTTGAAAGAGCGTTATGAGAACTACCACCATGTGAAGATTCAGGACGGCGCACTGGTCAGCGCGGCCGTGCTCTCGGACCGCTATATCACCGACCGCTTCCTGCCCGACAAGGCAATCGATCTGGTCGATGAAGCCTGCGCAATGATTAAGACCGAGCTCGACTCTCTGCCGGCGGAACTCGATGAGATGAACCGCCGCCGTATGCAGCTCGAAATCGAGGCGACGGCGCTCCGGAAGGAGACCGACAACCTCTCGAAAGAGAGACTCGAGGCCATCGAGAAAGAGCTTGCCGAGAAGAAGGCAGCGTTTGCCGAGGCCAAGGCAAAGTGGGAGAACGAAAAGGCAAGTGTCTCGAAGCTCGCCGAGATCCGGCAGAAGATTGAGGATACGAACCACGAAATTCAGGCAGCACAGCAGGCCTATGACCTGAACAAGGCCGCAGAGCTTCAGTACGGCAAGCTCCCCGAGCTGCAGAAACAGCTTGCGGCCGAGGAGGCGAAGGTGCAGGGGCAGGACTTCTCGCTCGTGCACGAGGCAGTCACCGAGAATGAGATCGCAAAGATTATTTCCCGCTGGACCAACATTCCGGTCGCAAAGCTGACGGAATCCGAGAAGAATAAGACCCTGCATCTCGATGACACGCTGCATCGGCGCGTCATCGGTCAGGATGAGGCGGTACAGAAGGTCGCGGAGGCCATCCAGAGAAGCAAGGCGGGCATCAAAGATCCCTCGAAGCCCATCGGTTCCTTCCTGTTCCTCGGTCCGACCGGTGTCGGCAAGACCGAGCTCGCGAAGAGCCTTGCGGCGGCGCTCTTTGACGATGAGAGCGCCATGGTGCGGCTTGACATGTCGGAGTACATGGAGAAGTTCTCCGTGTCGCGCTTAATCGGAGCGCCTCCGGGCTATGTGGGCTACGACGAGGGCGGCCAGCTGACCGAGGCGGTCAGAAGAAAGCCCTACTCTGTGGTGCTCTTTGACGAGGTCGAGAAGGCGCATCCGGATGTGTTCAATGTCCTCTTGCAGGTGCTTGACGACGGCCGCATCACCGACTCGCTCGGGAAGACCGTCGACTTCAAGAACACGATTATCATTATGACGAGCAATCTCGGTTCCCAGTACCTTCTGGACGGCATTGACGAGCAGGGCAATATTAAGCCCGAGGCGGCTGCGGCGGTCGACGCCGATGTAAAGGCGCACTTCCGCCCCGAGTTCCTGAACCGGCTGGATGAAATCATCATGTTCAAGCCGCTCACGAAGCAGAATATCGGCGGCATTGTGGATCTCCTCTTACAGGAGACCAACGAGCGTCTCGCGGATCAGGAGATCTCGATCGAACTTACGCCTGCGGCCAAGCAGTATGTCGCGGACGAGGGCTACGATCCGGCCTTCGGCGCACGGCCGCTGAAGCGCTTCCTGCAAAAGCATGTCGAGACACTCGCGGCAAAGCTGATTCTGAGCAGCGACAGCGGACTTCACAAGGGCGCTGTGATTCGGATGGATGTCGACGAGAAGAAGGGTGGTCTCAAGGCGGAAGTGGTCGCCTGAAAGACAGGATCGGCGAAATCGGTATCAAAATAAGCTCCGGGAAACCGGGGCTTATTTTTGTGTCCGGAGAGGCTGTCTCGTCAATTTCCTGACATTGTGGTAAAATAGATAAAAATACAATCGCCGTGGGAAGGAAGTGCGTATGATTCGCGCCGTTTTTTGTTTCTTAGAGATTTTTTTATTTCTGGTTCTGGGTCTCCCGGTGCTCCTGGTGCTCTGGGTTTATCAGCTGTTCAACCCGCATCGCGTCTCGGAGCGCGCGCAGTGGTATGTCGCCTGGATACTCGGCATCATCACGCGGACCGCACTCGGCGGGAAGAAACTGACCGTCCTGGGACTCGAGAATATACCCCGGGACGAGGGCGTTGTCTTTATGGGCAACCACAGAAGTTATTTTGATATCATTTGCACCTATCCGATTCTCCCGGTGCAGACCGGTTTCCTTGCGAAGGACGGGCTCTATAAGGTGCCGTCGCTTCGCCGCTGGATGCAGCTTCTGCATTGCCAGTTTCTCGACCGGAAGGACATCCGGAAGGGCATGGAGACCATCAAGACCTGCACGGAACTCGTGAAAAACGGGATCTCGATCTGGGTATTCCCGGAGGGCAGCCGCGCGAAGAATTCGGATCAAACCGCACTGAGCCCCTTTCACGCGGGTAGCTTTAAAATTGCCGAGCGCGCGAATGCGTATATTGTGCCGGTCGCAATCTACGGCACCGATGTGCTCTGGGAGAATCAGTTTCCGGCAGTCCGACCGACCGACATCACGATTGAATTCGGCAAACCCTTCCGCGCGTCCGAACTGCCGCAGGAGATGAAGAAAAAGGTCAGCGAGTACACGGCGGCGCGGATTCACGAGATGCTGGTCGAAGAAGAGCGGCGCCGCGCATGAGTCAAGATACTTTCGGTTACGAGTGCTGTGACCGCCTGCCGCACGCAGAGCGCATTGTCTACCAAGGTCTCGAGGGGGCTTACAGCAATCTCGCGGCCGTGCGATTTTTTGCGAACTATCCGGAGGCGAGCTTTTCGCATGTGAAGACCTTTGATGCGGCGGTGCGCGCGGTCGATGAAGGCACGGGCGACTATGCTGTGCTACCGATCGAGAACTCGACAGCGGGCAGTGTCGCGGACAGCTACGACGCGCTCGCAAAGCGCGAGGTCTCGGTGGTCGGCGAGTATCTGCTGCCGGTTCGGCACGCACTGCTCGCGTGCGGCGACGCCGAACTCGCGGACATCCGGACCGTCTACTCGCACCCACAGGGCATCAAGCAGTGTGCGCCGTTTTTTGAGGAGCACCCGGAGATTGAGGCGGTCGCGGTCTCGAATACCGCCGTCGCCGCCCAGCTGGTGCAGGCGATGGGAAAAAGAAGTGCCGCGGCGATTGCCTCCGCCTATGCGGGACAAATTTACGGCCTCAAGGTGCTGATTCCGACTTTGAACTACCGCGCGGAGAATACAACCCGCTTTTTAATTGTCGGAAAAGAAAAGGTATACTTGCGTGGCGCAAAGACCGTGAGTCTCATGATGGAGACCCGCCACGAGGCGGGCGCGCTCTACCATGTGCTCGGCGCGCTTTATGCGGAGGGCATCAATCTGCTCCGTCTCGCGGCGCGCCCCGTGCCGGAAGTCAGCTGGGCGTACCGCTTTTTTCTCGATTTTGCGGGAAATCCGGAAGAAGGTACGGTGCAGCGCGCGCTCCGGGAAGTGGAGCGCCTCAGCACGAGTTTGCGTATTTTGGGTTGCTTCTAGGAGGAACTATGGCGTTAAAACGCTTTGCTTCGATTGACGTAGGGTCATTTGAAATCGAACTGGGTATCTATGAGCTCAGCAAGGGCGGCGGCATTCGCCTCGTGGACAATGTGCGTCATGTCATTGCGCTCGGCTCCGACACCTACCGGAACGGCGAGATCAGCTTTCCGCTCGTACAGGAACTGATCACCGTTTTAAAGGACTTTACCCGCATCATCGCGGAATATCGCTGTGAGGCGTACCGCGCCATCGCGACGTCCGCGATGCGCGAGGCGACGAACAGCGCGATTGTGCTGGATCAGATTAAAACCAGGACAGGGCTATCGGTACAGATTCTCTCGAATGCCGAACAGCGCATGCTGGTACTGAAGGCGCTCGCTGCCTGCGGCGAGCGCTTTGACGCGCTTGCGAATGAGGGAGCCGCCGTTGTGGAAGTCGGCTTCGGCTCCATGCAGGTGAATCTCTATGAGGCCGGAAAAATGCAGAGCACACAGAATTTGCGGCTCGGCGCGCTCCGGCTCCGCGACACGCTGCAGCAGCTAAACTCCGCGCGGGATGACAGAGAACGCATTCTGCAGGAGACCGTGGCCCACGAACTGGACATCTACGAGCACCTGCATCTTTGCGGGCGCCGTGTGAGACACTTGATTGCAATCGGCGACCCGATTCGCGTGCTCTATGACAAGATTATGCGCGCGCAGCAGCTGAATCCGGAAGAGGAGAGCTTTGCCGACATTGACAGGATGAAGGGACTCTACCAGTACGTGATTGCGCGCACCGAGGCCGAGCTCGAGGAGACGCTCGACTTAAATCCGGCGACCACGGGTGTCCTGCTGCCGGCAGCGGTGCTCTACCAGCGCATGGCGGAGACCGTCGGCGCGGAGAAGGTCTGGTTCCCCGGTACCCGTCTGATTGACGGTGTCGCGGCGGACTACGCCTTTGAAAAGCAGCTGGTGCGGCGCACGCACGACTTTGACGCGGATATTCTGGCGGCTGTGCAGGAACTCGCGACGCGCTACGGCGAGCGAACGGTGCACCGCCGCTACACGGTCGGCTGCGCCCTGCAGATTTTCGACGCATTGAAAAAGGCGCAGGGCTTCACGGCGCGCGACCGCCTGCTCCTCGAGATTGCGGCGACCTTGCATCACTGCGGGCGCTTCCTGAACATGGGCAATGCGAGCGAGTCGAGCGGCGACATTATCCGCGCGACCGAGATTGTGGGACTTTCGACCGAGGAACACGCGCTGATTGTACAGATTCTTCGAAATGAGGACGATGTCTTCGGGCGGCGCAACATTCCGCTCAAGGCGGCCAAATTTGCGGCCGTGATACGGCTCGCGAACGCAATGGACCGCTCGGCCAAGCAGAAGGCGGGCGCCTACCGTATCCGCCTCCGGGAGGACGGCAGTCTGCTGGTTGCGACCGATTTCGGCGGTGACATGACCCTGGAGTGCCTGAGTTTCGGACAGTGTATCCCCTCGTTCAGCAATGTGTTCGGCATCAGCCCGGTATTCCGGCAGAGAAGAAGCCTTGGGAGCGGCGTCGTATGAAGAGAGAAAACGAGAAGAAAAATAAAAAGCAGGGACAGCGGCAGGAGAAGACTCTGAACCTCGCAAATCCCGACTACTATGTGTGCCGCGAACTCTCGTGGCTCCAGTTCAATCTCCGCGTTCTGAATGAGGCGCGCGATAAAACCATTCCGCTCTTTGAGCGGCTCAAATTCCTGAGCATTGTGAGTTCCAACCTGGACGAGTTCTTCATGGTCCGCGTGGCCTCCCTGAAGGACCAGGTGCTCGCAGACTTCACGAAGCGGGACATCGCGGGGCTCACGGCGGCGGAGCAGCTGAAGAAAATCTCCAAAGAGACCCATGAGATGGTCGAACTGCAGTATCACAGCCTGAAGCGGAGTCTGCTGCCGGCGCTCGAGAAGGAGGGGGTGCATCTGATTGCCCGCCACGAGGAACTCGGGGAAAAAGAGCGGATCTTTGTGGACCGCTATTTTAAGGACACCATCTACCCGGTGCTCACCCCGATGGCGGTGGACTCTTCGAGACCTTTCCCGCTGATTCGGAATAAGACCTTGAATATCGCGGCGCGCATCCGGAAAAAAGAGCATGTAAAGCCCTTAATCCGCATCGAGGAGAAGAAGAAAAAAGGCGGCCAGCGCCCGGACTTTGCCATTGTGCAGGTGCCGTCGGTGCTTCCGCGCCTCGTGGAACTGCCGCCCGAAGTCACAGGTAGGCCGGCGGGAGAAAAGACCTTTATTTTGCTCGAGGAAATCATCGAGCGGAACATAAGCTCTCTTTTCTTAAACTACGACATCCTCGCGGCGCATCCGTTCCGCATCATGCGGAACGCGGAGTTTGAGCTGGACGAGGAAGAGGCAGCCGACCTTCTGGTTGAAATTCAGAAGAAGTTGAAGCGGCGGCAGTGGGGCGAGGCCATCCGCCTCGAAGTCGAAGAGGGCATGGACGAAGAACTCCTGAAAATATTGCAGGATGAGCTCGAGATTGAGTCGGAGGACCTCTTTTTTATCAACGGCCCGCTCGACCTGACGGTGCTCATGAAGCTCTATGGCGTCGGCGGCTTTGATCGCCTGAAACTTCCGAAACATGTCCCGCAGCCGGTGCCGGCGCTTGTGAACGAAAAGAGCATTTTCGCAAACATCCGCGAGGGCGATATTCTCTTAAGTCACCCCTATCAGTCCTTTGACCCGGTCGTGAACTTCATTCAGGAAGCGGCAAAGGACCCGGATGTGCTCGCCATCAAGCAGACCCTGTACCGCGTGAGCGGCAATTCGCCCATAGTCCAGGCGCTCGCGAAGGCGGCGGATAACGGCAAGCAGGTCACGGTACTGGTTGAATTAAAGGCGCGCTTTGACGAGGAGAATAATATTGTCTGGGCAAAGATGCTCGAGAAGGCGGGCTGCCATGTCATTTACGGTCTGCTCGGCCTAAAGACGCACTCGAAAATCACACTGATTGTCCGCTCCGAGGAGGACGGCATACGCCGCTATGTGCACCTCGGCACAGGGAACTACAACGACTCGACCGCAAAGCTCTACACGGATTTGGGGTTACTCACCTGTAAGCGTGAGTTCGGCGAGGACGCGACCGCTGTCTTTAACATGCTCTCAGGCTACTCGGAGCCGCTGTTCTGGAACCGGCTCATTGTCGCGCCGCTCTGGATGCGCGAGCGCTTTGTCCGCGAAATCGAGCGGGTGCGCGCGGCGGCGCGCGCCGGAAAACCCGCTTTCATCATGGCGAAGATGAACTCGCTCTCGGATCCCGATATGATACGGGAGCTGTACCGCGCGAGTATGGACGGCGTGCAGATCGATCTCATTGTCCGCGGTATCTGCTGCCTCCGGGTCGGCATACCGGGCATCTCGGAGAACATCCGTGTGCGCTCGATTGTCGGCAATTTTCTCGAGCACGCGCGCATCTTCCGCTTCTATGCGGACGGCGAGGAGACACTGTATCTCGGCTCGGCCGACTGGATGAGCCGGAACCTCGACAACCGCGTTGAGATTGTGTTCCCGGTCACGGACAGCGCAATCCGACAGGAAGTACAGCACTATCTGGAGACCGAACTCCGCGACAATGTGAAGGCAAGTATTTACCGCCCGGACGGCAGCTACGAGAAGGAAAACCGCCGCGGCAGAGCGCCGCTCAACTCGCAGGAAGTGTTTGCCGAGGAAGCGACGGCCGCAGCCGCGGTCGCGCACCTCGAAGAAAAGCAGCGCGGAAAGCAGGAGGAGAGAGGCTTCACGCCGTTACTCTGAGCAAAAAGGAGAAACATGGGTAAGAGAAAGAAAAATACAGGCAGTGCGGGGGGATTGCGGGAAGCGGACAGCAATGCGCTGCGGGCGGAAAAGAAGGTTGCGGCAAAGCGGGAGCAGCCGGGCGAAGCGGAGGACAGTCGGGCTTCTTGGCTTGCGGGCGCATGGGTCATGCTCATGTTCGCGCTCTTTCCGCTGATTTTTACCGACCACTACTTCAACATTCTGCAGACCAAGGATGTGACGTTCATTGTCCTGGCGCTGCTGCTCTCGGTCGGCATGGGCATCGTCTATCTGGACGGCGGCCGGAAATTCCGGCCGCTCGGCAGCCGGGAGGATTTAAACCGGGCCGATCTTTCGGTGCTCGCCTTTTTCGGCATTGCGCTGATTGCGACCTTGCTCTCCGGCAAGTTCTGGTTCCAGGCACTGACCGGGCTTGACGGCCGCTTTGTGGGTCTCTTTTACATCGCGTTAATCACGGCGGTCTATTTTATCGTGAGCCGGAATCTGCGCTTTTCCGGAAAGTACCTGACCGTATTTCTCGCGGTGGGGCTTCTGGTCTGCCTGCTCGGCTATACGGATTTCTACAACATGGACCTGCTCGGCTTCCGCACCGAGATGCTGCCGGAGCAGTATGCGATGTTCATGTCGACCTTCGGCAATGTGAACACCTATACGACTTATGTCGGACTTGTCGTCGGTGTTTCGGGCGCGCTGTTTGCATTGAGTGAAGAGAAGACCGGACGCCTCGTATTCTACTACCTGGTCTATCTGATTGCGATGCTCGCGTTGATTACCGGCGCCTCGGACAATGGCTACTTGAGTCTTGCGGGCTTTTTCGGGGCACTGCCCTTTGTCGCCTTCCGGAGCCGGAAGGGAAGAGCGCGCTACCTTCTGCTGTTTGCAACCATGTTGCTGGTCATCGACTATCTGACCGGAGTCAGCATCGCGAAGGTGGGCAAGGTGATTCCGATCTACGGTCTGTTCCTCGTCATCGGGAAACTGCCGGGGCTGCCGGTCATCGGCGCCGTGCTCGGTCTACTCGCGCTGGTACTTCTGTACCGCGAGAAGGGCAAAGAGGCTGTGCGGAGCCCGCACGCGGCGCTTTGGCTTCGCGGCTACGCGGCATTTTTGATCCTCGCGCTCCTCGCGCTGATCGGCCTCTTTGTCTATGCGAACAGCCTGCCCTATGAGACCGTGCACGCGAAGTTCGGAATGCTCGGCGATTATCTGAAATTCCGGAATGAATGGGGCACCTTCCGCGGCTATGTGTGGCGCGCGACGCTTGACGAGTACAGCAAGCTCCCCCTCTTGAACCGCATCTTCGGCAGCGGCCCCGACACCTATGTCGGCTACATGGTCACGAATCGCTGGAACGAGATGAATCAGATCACCGGGCAGTTCTACGACGCCGCCCACAACGAGTACCTGCAATATCTCTTCACCGTGGGACCGTTCGGTCTGCTTGCGCACCTCGGTATCCTCGTGTTCAGCGTGAGAGCCGCTTTTTCGAAGGCGAGAGCGCTGCGGGAGAGACAGGACGGGAGCCTTCCGCGGGTGTACAGCGCCTATCTCAACGCGCTCGGCATTGCGGTGATTTGCTATGCCTTCCAGGCTATCGTCAATATCAATGTTCCGGTCGCGGCCCCGGTTCTCTGGGCGCTTCTTGCGGTCGCGAGAGCGGCGGAGTGACAGTATGGAACAGATGGAACGCTATAAGCGCCTCATTAAGTTCGGCGCGGCGGCGGTGATACTCTTTGTCGAGATCGGGCTCTATTACCTGCTCTGGACACACTACTATAACCGCGTGATTACCATGCCGTTCTGGCGCCGGGGCAACTGGTTCATGACCGGTCTCTACGGCACCCTGCTCTTTGTCTTTCACAATCTCTACGGCGGCCTGAAAATCGGCTTTTTCCGGAAGAATAACATCATCTACTCGCAGTTTCTCGCCATTCTCGCGACGAATGTTTTCGGCTACCTCCTGCTCGCGCTCGTGGAGCGCCACTGGTATGTGCCGTTGCCGTTTCTTTTGCTGACCGCAGCGGATATGATGCTTGTCTTTTTCTGGGCGAGCATTTTCCAGTGGACATATAACCTGCTCTTCCCGCCGCGGCAGCTCCTGCTGATTTACGGCAAGCGCTCGGTCGCCCATGTGCTCGAGAAGATGAACTCGCGGGACGACAAGTATGTGCTGACCGCCGCAATCCGGATTGACGAGGGCATAGAGCGCATCATGGAAGAAGTACCGAAGTATGGCGGTGTGATCATAGGCGACCTCGGAAGCCACGATCGGAACCTGATTTTCAAGCGCTGCTATGAGATGGATAAGCGCGTCTACATGATTCCGAAAATCAGCGATGTGCTGATCCGGAGTTCGGACGAGTTAAAGCTCTTTGACACCGTGCTCTTACTCTCCCGGAACGACGGCCTGCAGGTCGATCAGCTCTTCTGTAAGCGCGTGCTCGACATTCTGAGTGCGGGCGCGCTGCTTATTCTGAGCCTGCCGCTCTTCTTGCTCTTTGCGATTGCGGTTCGTTTAGAGGACAGAGGCCCGGTTTTTTATAAGCAGTGCCGTCTGACCAAGGATGGCAAGACCTTCGACATTCTGAAATTCCGCACGATGCGGGTCAATGCCGAGGCCGACGGCGTGGCGCGCCTCGCGGCGCAGGCCGACGACCGGATTACGAGGGTCGGCAAAGTGCTCCGCGCGACCCGGCTCGACGAGCTCCCGCAGGTGCTGAATATCCTAAAGGGCGATATGAGCATGGTCGGACCGCGTCCCGAGCGGCCGGAAATCGCAGCTGAGTACAAGAAAGAAATTCCGGAATTCGACTATCGTCTCAAAGTCAAGGCTGGTCTCACGGGCTATGCGCAGATTTACGGCGTTTACAATACGACGCCCTATGACAAGTTAAAGCTCGATCTGATTTATATTCGCAACTATTCGATTTTTCTCGATTTAAAGCTCATTTTCATGACGCCGAAGATACTCTTTATGAAAGAGAAGACCGAGGGCGTTGCGGAAGGGCAGCTGACGGCGGTGCAGCAGAAGGGGGATTTGAGCGGCGAGCTCAAGTTCTGACTGAGGTGTGCACTGCCGAAAGAGGAGGGAAAGAAATGAGCGGGAGCAAAAAGGCGCTGCTGGTCACAACCGTGAGTGGCTTCGTGCCGCAGTTTGAGATGAACAACGTGCGCCTCCTGCAGGAGAGAGGCTATGAAGTGCACTATGCCTCCAATTTTGACATGCCCTCCTACGGGGACAATAACGACAGGTTAAAGGGCACCGGCATACGCTGTCACCAGATTGCGTTTGCCAGGGAACCTTGGAATGTACAGAATATGAGCGCTGTGCGGGAACTCACGGCGCTCATTCGCCGTGAAGGGGTTTCGCTCCTCCACTGTCACACACCGATGGGGGCCGTCTGCGCGCGGGTCGCGGCAGCGCGCACCGGACTTCGAAACGTGATTTATACGGCGCACGGGTTTCACTTTTTTGACGGCGCGCCGAAGAAAAACTGGCTCATCTACTATCCGGTGGAAAAAGTTTTGTCACGCTATACGGACAGCCTTCTCTTAATTAACCGCGAGGATTATGTGCGCGCGAAAAAAAAGTTCTCCGCGCGGCACACCGACCTCCTGCCGGGGGTCGGCATCGACATCGAGGCGGTACAGCGCGGCAGTGCGGAGAATGCCGGACTTCGGGAGGAACTCGGCATCCTGCCCGGGCAGCGGGTGTTGCTGACAGCCGGGGAGATGATACCGCGAAAAAACCAGACACTGCTTCTCGAAGTCTTGCGGCGCCTGCAAAATCCGGCGCTCACGCTGATTATTCTCGGACACGGGAAACTGCAGGGAGAATTAAAGGCAAAGGCGCGGGCACTCGGCATTGAACGGCAGGTCATCTTTCCCGGCTACCGGACGGATGTGTTCCGTTTTTACGGCATTGCGGACCTGTTTTTATTTCCCTCGCTGCAGGAAGGATTGCCGGTCGCGGTCATGGAAGCAATGGCTGCCGGATTGCCGGTCGTCGCTTCGGCGGTGCGCGGCAACCGGGACTTGATTCTGCCGGGTGATGGCGGGGAACTCTTATCGCCGCACCGTGCGACGGACTGGGAAAAAGTTGTAAGTGTTTTGCTCGAGGATTGTAAAAAACGGGAGGCCTACGGGCTGTATAATAGACAGCGAATCGGCGCGTTTTCCCGTGAGGCAAACGAAACCAAAATGAGGGAAATATATGCGCGCTACGATGAAGCGTAGAGCTCTGGTTTTTTTGAAAAATGAGGAGGACGGCTCCTCGTATTATCGCCTGTACCAGTATTTACAGGGGAAATCCTGCCGCATGGTCAATATGACGCCGACCTGGGTTTACCGCCTCTTTTACGGCAGGCGTTACGGCAAGGCCGCGAAGCTTGCGTTAAAGCTCTTTATGGGAGGTATTACGTTCGGCACGACGCTATGCATAATGGCGCTCGATGCCCTTGTTTGGAAATCGGAAGCTGTGATAGTAAACAGGCGCTTTTTTCCGCGCGCCTGTCCGCCCCTTCTCGCTGTCATCTTGAAGCGGTATCTCCGCAGGAAAAAAGTCTACTGGGACTTTGACGACAACATTTCGCTGGACGGCGAACTCTCTCGGGCCGAGAAGGCCGTGCTTGAAGAAGCGGCGTGCAGCATCACCGTGACCGGCGCCTACCTCAGGGAAACAGTAAGCGAAACCGCAAGAGAGAAGGTAAAGCTGCTCCCGACCACGGACCTCGCCTTTTGGGGCGAGGAGACAGAAGAGCTTCTTGCGGGCAAGGGGAGAGACAGTGCTGCGATGAAACTCCTCTGGATCGGCACCCGCGATAACCTGAAGTATCTCGAAGCGCTCATTCCGGCACTGGAGCAGGCTGCCGAAACGATTGCGCGGGATACAGGAAGGCGCTTGGAACTATCGGTGGTCTCAAATGCGCCGCTCAGCGCAGCGGTGAGGCAGCTGAAACTGCGAAACATACGCTGGAGCCGCGAGCGCGGCGTCGAAGCTCTCCGCGAGGCGGAGATTGGGCTCATGCCGCTCACGGAGAGCGCCTATACGCTCGGCAAGGGCGGCTTTAAGGCCATTCAATATATGTCGGCCGGAGTTGTTCCGATTCTCTCTCCGGTGGGCTATAATAAAACCGTGATAGAAGATGGCGTGAGCGGTTATTTTGCCGCGGAGAGCGGCGCGTTTGCCGCGCGGATTGCGGAACTCGCGGCAAATCCCGCGCGGCTTAAAAGCATGGCGCGCGCGGCAAGAAAACGCTTTGATACCTGCTTTTCCCCGGAAGAAACACAGGCATTCTGGAATCAGGCAATTGGAGAGAGTGAATGAACAGACTTCGCGTTTTTTTTGAAAAAGATAAAAAGATGATAGGGAAGCTCGTCAAGAACGACTTTAAGGCGCGGTACAGCGGTTCCTACCTCGGCGTGGTCTGGGGCATTGTGCAGCCGCTCATCACGGTACTCATTTACTGGTTTGTCTTTACCGTAGGTTTACGGAACGGTGAGCGCCCGGACGGCACCCCTTATATCATCTGGATGATATCCGGCATTGTCGCCTGGTTTTTCTTCTCGGATGCGCTCGGCGCGGGCACCAATGCCTTTCTCGAATACTCCTATCTCGTGAAGAAGCTGAACTTTAACGTGGGGCTTATTCCGCTTGTGAAGGTCGGAACCTCGCTCATCATTCACGGTATCTTTCTCGGCATTGTGACCGTCATCCTGAACTTTTCGGGCTACACGGCGGACTGGTACTATCTGCAGCTCGCCTATTATATTTTCTGTAACTTCATGCTGGTCTTTGCCGTGGTGCTCTTTACATCCTCGGTCACGGTCTACATGCGGGATGCGAGCCAGCTGGTCGGCATTTTTATCCAGATTGGTTTCTGGGCCATTCCGATTGTCTGGGGGCCGGAGGTGCTGAGCGGAAAGCTGCGCCTTGTTTTTCAGTTAAATCCGGTCTACTACCTGGTCGAGGGTTACCGCGACTCGCTCTATGCGCATGTGCCGGTCTGGGACAAACCCCTCTATACGCTCTACTTCTGGGCGCTCACGGGGGCGCTCTTCGCACTCGGGATGTACACCTTCCGGAAACTGAAACCGTACTTTGCAGACGTGCTCTGAGGATAAACGATGAATCAAAACGAAAATGCCATTGAAGTGAGAGGCGTGAGCAAGTTCTATAATCTTTACGAGAGACCGCAGGACCGGGTCAAGGAACTGTTCTCGCTCACCAAAAAGAAATATCACACGCTCTACAAGGCCCTGGATCAGATCTCCTTTACGGTGAAAAAGGGCGAGACCCTCGGCATCATCGGCCGGAACGGCGCGGGTAAGTCGACGCTCTTAAAGCTCATTACCGGCGTCATCACGCCGAGCGAGGGCATCATTGAGACACACGGCGAGATTTCCGCCCTGCTCGAGCTCGGCACCGGTTTTAACCCGGAGTACACGGGCTATGAAAACATCTTCCTGAACGGCTCCATGCGCGGCTTCTCTGACGAGGAGATGCAGGAGAAGGTCAAGGAAATCGTGGACTTCGCGGACATCGGCGAGTACATGGGGCAGCCGGTCAAGACCTATTCGAGCGGTATGTTTGCCCGCCTCGCCTTCGCGGTTATGATCAGTTTCAAACCGGAAATTCTGATTGTCGACGAGGCACTCTCGGTCGGCGACATCTTCTTCCAGCAGAAGTGCAATACCTTTATGAAGGAGGAGATGAAGGGCGTCACCAAACTCCTCGTGACCCACGACATGAACAGCATCGCGAATATGGCGGACCGCGTGATTTTAATCGATCGCGGAAAAATAATTCGCGAGGGCAAGCCGCTTGAGGTCATCGAGGACTATTTAAAGCTGCTCCACACGAGCGTATTTCAGAGCGAGGAGGCGGCCGCAAAGGACGAGGATGCGCGCCTCAAGACAGCGGAGCGGAGCGAAGCCGCGGAGCAAAAAGCCGTTGCCGCCGAGGCGGCCGAGCGGGAAAAGGAAAAGGCGGAAATCGGCTGGGTCGACTCGCCGAAGGAGAGCATAGGCGGCGCGCAGGATATTTTAATTGATCGCTGCCGCATGCTGATTAACGGGGAAGCGGTCGATGTCGTAAAGCCCGGCGATGCGGTGCGAATCGAGCTTTTACTGCACTCGAAAAAAGATGCAGACAATATCATAATCGGCTATACTTTTAAGGATAAGTACGGAAACAGTATTTTTGCGCAGAGCACCCTCGGCGAGGGCATTATGATTGAGGGTGTGAAGCAGGGAGAGGTGAGAAAAGCCTCTCTTTCCTTCCACTGGCCGGAGGTCAAGGAGGGCGATTACTTCCTGACCCTCGGACTCGGCGAAGGCTATGACCAGATGGTGCACACCGTGCAGTGCTGGGTGCACAGCGTCCTGCATGTGCAGGCAATCGCGTTAAAGCCCATGCACGGCGTCATCAACCATGTGATTGAAGAGTTTAAAATCGAGAGGATAGAGCATGAATCATGACGAACCCTGGGTCGTCTCCGACCCGAGCTATGACGCAGATCAATTAAACCCGAAGCTTAAATTTGCCTATTGGGAAGGGCACCGGGATTTTGCCTACGACTTACTGCACTTTGTGCGCCCGGCGCGCCTTGTGGAGCTCGGCAGCCAGTACGGCTGCTCGCTCTTTACCTTCTGTCAGGCCGTGCGAGATTTTAAGCTGAATACCGAGATCAATGCGGTCGATATGTGGAGCGGCGACATCGGCGCCGAGATGAGCGGCGAGGAAGTCTATGCGCTCGTGCAGAAGACCGCCGCAACCTATTATCCGGAGGTGAATCTGCATCTCTTCCAGATGCGCTTTGATCAGGCACTGCCGGAGTTTGCAGACGAGTCGATTGACATCCTCCACATTGACGGCGGACACACCTTTGAGGACGTGGAGCGCGACTTCACGACCTGGCTTCCCAAGTTAAAGGAGAACGGTATCGTCCTCTTCCACGATGTGTACAGCCCGATCGATCAGGGGTCCTGTGACCACTGGGAGAAGACCAGGAAGGAGTACGACTGCTACTTCGACTTTACGCACAGCTGCGGTCTCGGCGTGCTGTTCCCGAAGGGACGCTACTGGTACGACAAGCTCGAGGCAGCGGGCTTTTTCAAGTACTATAAGGACCTCTACTTCTACCGCTCCAAGTACAAGTACACGCAGGCACGCTTTGACGAGTTGAAGGGTCTTTACGAGGAGCGCTACCTCGCAATTGAGCGGCAGTCGAAGATGATAGACGAGCGGGATGCGCGGATTGCGGCGGATGAGAAACTGGTCGCGGAGAAGGATGCCGCGATTGCAAGCCAATCTAAGATGATAGATGAGCGTGACGAGCGGATTGCGGCGGATGAAAGATTGGTCGCGGAGAAGGATGCTGCGATTGCCAATCAGGCCAAGATGATAGATGAGCGGGATGCACGGATTGCGGCGGATGAAAAACTAGTCGCGGAAAAGGATACAGCGATTGTCAATCAGGCCAAGATGATAGACGAGCGGGATGCGCGAATTGCGGCGGACGAGAAATTAGTTGCCGAAAAGGATGCGGCCATCGAATCGCAGGCAAAGATGATTGACGAGCGCGACCGCAACCTTGCGGAGGCACATAAAATCGCGGAGGAGAGACTCGGCATCGTGCAACAGCAGGGCAATATGATTCTCACGCTGCAACAGCAGAACGCGGAGTATGAGGCAATTATCAAGCGACACTGGATGTCGCGTCGTGAGTTTCGAAAGAGGTACGGGGAGGAAAAATGAGAGCTGCGTGGGTACTGCCGTCGCTGATCGAGGGCTCCGGAGGGCACAGAACCATACTCCAGAACGTGCAATACTTGATTCGCAAGGGCTATGAATGCGATGTCTATGTGGAAGACAAGGGAGAAGTCAAGAATTCCGAGGAGCTTCGCCGCCAGGCGGAGACCCTCTTCGGCAAGCACGACTGCCGCTTTATTCTGGGCTACGACATTCAGGGAGAGTACGACATCATCTTCGCAACTGCCTGGTTTACAGCCAAGGTGGTGCGGGACTGCAATAGCAAGGCGGTAAAAGCCTACTTCATTCAGGACTTTGAGGCGCTCTTTAACCCCATGGGTGACGGCTACATTCTCGCCTGCAATTCCTACGGCTACGGCTTAAAGCCGGTCACCATAGGCCGTTGGCTCTCGCATAAGATGCAGACGGAGTACCACACGCCTTCCCGCTATTTCGATTTCTGCGCCGACCGGCGCATTTACCGCCCGTTGCCGGACGCAAAGAAGGAATACGCCATCTGCTTTGTCTACCAGCCGGACAAGCCGCGCCGCTGCAGCGTACTGGGCATTGAGGCACTCGGCATTGTGAAGTTCCTGCGCCCGGATGTGAAAATCTATCTCTACGGCTCGAACATCAAGGGGAATGTCTGGTTTGAACACGAGAACCTCGGCATCATCCCGCTCGAAACGTGCAATGCGCTCTACAACAAGTGCGAGGTGGGACTCTGCATCAGCTCTTCAAACCCCTCGCGCATCCCGTTTGAGATGATGGCGGCCGGGTTGCCGGTCGTGGATCTCTACATGGAAAATAACTTTTACGATATGCCGAACGAGGGCGTGCGTCTTGCACACACCACGCCGGAGTCGATTGCCCAGGCGTTAATCGAAATTCTGGACCACCCGGAAAAAGCGGCCGAAATGTCCGAGGCGGGCAAGCGCTATATGGCGGATAAGGATTTAGAGCACGGCTTTGAGCAGTTCTACGCGGCGGTCAGTGACATCGCAGAGCGCCGGGAACCGGCAGAGCCCGCAGTCTACGACAGAAGTTACACGCGCCCGGCTGTCTCGGCGGATGTGGTCATGGACGAAAAACTCGCGGAGCAGAGCTATGCGCCGCCGGTCATCGTGGACAATTCGCTCTTCGGGCGCCTCAAACGAATCGGTTTTATCCGGAAGAGCAAGCTGCTCCGCAAGCTCTGGTATAAGCTCCGCGGACTGTAAGGCCAAAGAAAGGAGATGTGCGCGCGTGCCGTCTTATCAACTCTTATCACTGGATATCTGGGACACCATACTGCGACGCGACTGCCACCCGGATGCAATCAAAGTAGAAACCGCTGCCGTGCTGCTCGAGCAACACGGCGGAGAGCTGCAGGAAGCCTACCGAACCCCACGGGCGCTGTTTCGCTTGCGGCAGGACGTGGAACGGCAGCTCGGCGCCGCGAAAAAGACGCAGGGCTTTGATGACGAATATACGATACAGGATGTGTTCCGGGAGCTATTAGCGCGCGCATACCGGGATCCGCTTCCGGAAGCGGCGGCAGAAGAACTCGCAACGCGCCTTGTGCGGGAAGAACTCGCAGCTGAGAAGCGACATGTCTACCTGGATCCCGGCATAGAGGCGAAGATTGACAGCATCCCGCACGAGAGGCTGGTCTGCATCTCGGATTTCTACGCGGATGAGGCGTTCCTCCGTGAGTTACTCACGGCGGCGGGCTTTTCAAAGCCCTTGGAGCGCGTGCTGGTCTCCTGCGACTTCGGCGTTAACAAGCGCTCGGGGCGCCTCTTTGAGGAAGCGGAGAAGTTACTCGGCGTCACACCGGCGGAGCACATGCATCTCGGAGACAATGCCTACAGCGATGTGGAAGTCCCGAAGCGGCTCGGCATTGCGGCTGAGCGCTATCTGCCTGCGGAGGAGCATAAAAAAAGAGAGGAGCGGGAGCGGAACTTTGTCGGCGACAGTAAAAAGCCGTTACAGTATCCGGGCGCGCCGCTTACCGGCACCGACGATGTGAGCCTCTTTTTCTATGGCTTTGTGCAGAACCTTGCGGAAGAAGCAATGGCAAGGGGCATCGAAAAGATATACTTCTTTACGCGCGAGGGCGAGTTCTACAAGGAGATTTACGACGCGATGGCGGCGGTCTCGAAGCGCGCTTACCCGAAGTCTTATCTCCTCGAGGTGAGTCGCCTTGCGACCTTCATGCCCTCGCTCCGCGAAATCAGCACAAAGGAACTCATGCGCCTCTGGAACCAGTATTCGATTCAGTCCATGCAGGCACTCTTCACCTCGCTCGGTGTGGAACTCGAAGCCGTGCGCGGTTATCTCGTGCGACATGAACTTCCGCCGGAAGAAGTGATCACCTACCCCTGGCAGGACAAGCGCGTGCAGGCGCTCTTTGCCGACGAAGAGTTCCTCGACTGCATGGAAGCGGAGCGGGACGAAAAACGTGCCCTCTTACGTTCCTACTGCGAGGAGCGGGCGCTCAGCGGTGCGAAAGAGGAAATTGCGATTGTGGACATCGGCTGGAGGGGCACCATTCAGGATAATCTCTGCCACCTGTTCCCGGAGACCGAGATGCTGGGCTTCTACATCGGTTTAATTCCCTTCCTGAACGAGCAGCCGGCGAATGCCGAGAAGCGCGGCTACATTGACGCGTTCCGCTCGGCGCGGGCTCTCATGACGGTCTCCACGCCGTTTGAGATGATATGCAACTCGCCGAACGGCAGTACCGTCGGCTATCGCCGGGAGGACGGCAAGACCTTTGCAATCCGGAACTGTGAGCAGGAGGAGGATGCGATTTTCTTCTCTTACACGAAAGAACTGCAGAAGCACATCATCGAAACCTGTGCGGCGCTGTGCATTTACTGTGAGAACCAGCTCGTGACCGAGTTTGAGCTCCGCCCGCTCGCCTGGGAGTCCTTAAAACGTTTTATTTATGAGCCGAAGCGGGAGACCGTGAAAGCCTACTTTGCGCTTCGCCATAACGAGGAGTTCGGCGTCGGCAGCTATGTGGACCGGCGGACGCGTTTTCGCCCGCTCTTAATGGCACTCGCGCTGGTCAGTAAACAGAAGCGGAAAGAGTTTAAGGACTTTCTCCGCGACACGACCTGGCCGCAGGGCTATCTCACCAAGTACCGGCTGTATCCGCTGATCGGTATGTACAACCGCATTCTGGAACAATATTACTGAGGGAGAGCAATGAAGAAAAAAATAGCGATGGCGTTCTTGCTGGCGACGCTCGCGGCGACGCCGGTCTACGCAGCGGAAGTACAGGATTTCGGCACGGCGGGCAATGTAAGCGTGCAGCAGCAGCCGAATGACAACGGCGGAAGCGATGACTGGATCGTCGTGAGCCCGGGCGAGAGCGGAAGAGGCGTCAAGGTTGTCGATGAGAACGGCAAGGCTGTGGTCTCCGTGGACCGCTACGGCGGTGTCTATGTGGACGGCAAGCTCTATGTGAACGGCAAAGAGTATAAGGAAGACGGCAGCATGAAGGCGGCATTCACGCCGATTAACGGTTTTTTGTATGCGGCGGTGTTACTCTCCCTGCTTCTCAATGTCCTGCAATTTGCAAGACGAAAATAAGAGCGGTACAGCACTTGCTCTAAGGGGTGCTGTGGCAAAGAATTAAGCCTGACTGAAAGGTTTGATCAGTGTGAATGTCGGTGAAAGAGAGACAATGAGATGAAAAAAGTTCTGGTGACAGGTGCAGACGGTTTTATCGGGAGAAATTTAATCAGAGGCTTGCTTAAGCAGGGGGTAGAGGTCTATGCAATTGTCTATCCCGGTCACAACATCTACCGCGGAGAAGAGGATCCCAAGCTGCATGTCTACAGTCTTGACCTCAACCAGATTTTAAATCACATTGCGGATTTTCCGGTGGATATCGATGTGATGTATCACTTTGCCTGGAACGGCGTGAAGCCGGAAGTCCGGAATGAGCTGGACATTCAAATCGGAAATGTGAACATGTCTCTGGATTGCATGAAGCTCGCAATCGCAATCGGCATACGGAAGATTATCTTCCCGGGCTCCACGAATGAGTATCTTTACTACGGGAAGCCGCTCAACAAGGATGCCGTGCCCTCGCCGAACAATGCCTACGGTGCCGCCAAGATAGCCCTTCGCTATCTCTGCAGCGACTTTGCGTCGAGAAACGACATTGACTTTATCTACACGATTATTGCCGGTATTTATGCGGCGGATCGCCGGGATAACAATGTTATTTTCTACACCATCGATAAGCTTTTACATCGCGAGAAGCCCTCACTCACCAAGCTTGAGCAGCTCTGGGATTATGTCTATATCGACGATGTGGTCTCCGCGCTGATTGCGGTCGGCGAGAGGGGAAAGGACGGCGCGGTCTATGCAATCGGCCACGGAGACAACTGGCCGCTCCGAAATTATATTCGCATCATCCACCAGAAGATTGATCCGTCTTTGCCGCTCGGCATAGGCGAGATTCCGTACAACAGCGACAGGTTGCCCTGCTCCTGCATTGACTTGACGGATATCAAGCGGGATACAGGCTTTGAACCGAAGATAGACTTTGAAACAGGAATCAGCAGAGTGATAGACCGCGTGCGCGGGGATATGGGGAGAGACTGATGAAATACTATATTGTGGGCAGCGGCATTGTAGGCGCTGTGTTGGCGGCAGAGCTCGCCAAAAAAGGAAATACGGTGCAGGTACTGGAGCGCCGCGCGCATGCGGGCGGAAATGTCTATGACTATGACGATGAATACGGTATTCATGTGCATCACTACGGACCGCACATCTTCCACACCAATGACGATGAGGTCTATCGCTATGTGAGCGACAACTGCGAGCTCAAGGACTTTAACCTGGTCTGCGGATCGGTGATGGACGGCAAGTGCGTTCCGACCTCCTTTGACTTTAGCTCCGTGGATACCTTCTTCCCGGAGGAAGCAGAGGAGATTAAGGCGCATATCAAGGCAGAGTTCGGCGACCGTGCTTCGGCGACGGTCTTAGAAATGCTGGAAAGTCAGGATAGCTACGTGAGACGCTTTGCGGACTTCCTTTACGAGAAGGACTATAAGCCCTACACCGCAAAGCAGTGGGGCATAGATCCCGAGAAGGTGGATCGCCAGATTTTTAAGCGTGTGCCCATTCTCTTCTCCTACGGCAGCAAGTATTTCAGCGACAAGTATCAGGCAATGCCGGTCAAGGGTTACATGGAGTTCATCGAAAATCTCTTGAAGACCCCGGGCATTGAACTTCGCCTGAATGAGGAGGCGCTGGATCGCTTCTCGATTCGGGACAATCAGGTCATGGACGGCGATAAGCCGCTGGACGGTGTCTTAATCTTTACCGGCGCTCTGGATGAACTTTTTGGATGCAAGCACGGCAAGTTACCCTACCGTTCGCTGCGTTTTGTGTGGAAGCACGAGGACATTGACAGCTTCCAGGATATGCCGGTGGTTGCTTACCCGCAGGCGGAGGGCTTTACGCGCATCACGGAGTACAAGAAGCTCCCGGTGCAGGAGGTCAGAGGAACCACCTATGCCGTGGAATATCCCTTGCCCTACAAGCAGGGCGAGGCGATGGAGCCCTACTATCCGGTGCTGACCGAAGAGAGTCAGGAGCTGTTTCAGAAGTATTACGAGGAGGCAAAGCAGGTCAAGGGACTTGCGTTTGCGGGACGCCTCGCGGAGTTTAAGTACTACAATATGGATCAGGCAATTCGCAGAGCGCTTGACTTGGCACGCGAACTGCAGTGAGGGGAGAGTATGAGAGACACGTTATATATTGTGATGCCGGCCTACAATGAAGAGGCAAATATCCGAGAGGTTGTGGCGGAATGGTATCCGATTCTGGAAAACGGGAGTGAGGATTCCAGAATGGTCATTTCGGACGGCGGTTCTAAGGATAAGACTTTGGAAGTGCTCTATGAATTGCAGAAGCAGTATGAGAAGCTGGTGGTGATTCCGAAGCCCGGAACAGATCACGGCACAAAGGTCATTTTATTATATCGCTATGCGATTGAGCACGGTGCGGATTGGATTTTCCAGACCGACTCGGACGGTCAGACGGTTCCGGCGGAATTTGCGGCCTTCTGGAAGTTGCGTGAAAAATATGATGTCATTATGGGCGACCGCAAGAAGCGCGGAGACGGTATGGGGCGCAAGGTCGTTGAGAACGTACTGCGCGTCTATCTGAAAATCTTCTTCGGTACCTTTGTGCCGGATGCCAATGCACCGTTCCGTCTCATGAAGAGTTCTGTGGTTGCCAAGTATCTGGATCTTATGCCGGCGGATTTCAATCTGCCGAACGCGATACTCGCAGCTTGCTTTTCAAAATACCACGAGAAAGTGTGCTACCGCACCGTGACCTTCCAGCCGCGTCAGGGCGGAAAGAATTACATGAATGTGCGGCGCATTTTCCAAATCGGAATGCAGTCGATTCGTAACTTTGCGGAGATTCGGAAGCGCATGAAATCCTTTGACAGTAAGCGCGCATAACAAGAGGAGGGAACCATGAAGGTCGTCATACTTGCGGGCGGATTTGGAACAAGAATTTCCGAGGAGAGCTATCTGAAGCCGAAGCCGATGATTGAGATCGGCGGACAGCCCATCCTCTGGCATATCATGAAGTACTACTCGAGCTTTGGCTACAAGGAATTCATTATTCTGGGCGGATACAAGCAGTACGTGATTAAGGAGTATTTTGCGGACTACTTCCTTCACAATTCGGATATCACCTTTGACCTCGCAACCAACGAGATGCAAGTGCATGACAAGAAGGGCGAGAATTGGAAAGTCACCATTCTGGATACCGGCCTCAACACCATGACCGGCGGCAGAGTCTTGCGCGCAAAGCAATATCTGGAGAACGAGCGCTTTTTGCTCACCTACGGAGACGGTGTGGCGGACGTGGATCTCAATGCACTTCTCGCCTTTCACGAGCAGCACGGCGGAATTGCTACCATGACGACTGTAAGCCTTGCGCAGCAGAAGGGTGTGCTTGAGAAAGATGAGAACGGGCAGATTCTCTCCTTCCGCGAGAAGAACGATGAGGATGCGGCCATCATCAACGGCGGCTTCATGGTTCTGGAACCGAAGGTCTTCGACTATCTGGAGGGCGATGCGACTGTGCTCGAGCAGGAGCCCATGCGGAAGCTCGCGGCGGAGGGACAGCTCTTCGGTTATGCGCACGATGGTTTCTGGCAGTGCATGGACACACAGAGAGAAAAAGAAAAACTCGAGACACTTTGGGACGAAGGCAAGGCTCCCTGGAAGCGGTGGTAAAGATGAACTATACAGAGGATATGAAGCGGTTTTACGCGGGAAAGCGCGTGTTTTTGACCGGTCACACCGGTTTTAAGGGAAGCTGGATTTCGGTTATGCTCCGCCTGCTCGGCGCGGAAGTCTATGGCTATGCGCTGCAGCCGGCGAGTGATCCGGATTTGTTCTCGCTCCTCGATTTACAGGATAAGATGCATTCGACAATCGCGGACATCCGTGACTTTGCCCGTCTCAAGGAGGCTGTTCGGGAGGCAAAGCCGGACTGCGTACTGCATCTCGCGGCGCAGCCTCTGGTCAGAGAGTCCTACCGCTATCCGCGTGAGACCTACGAGACCAACGTGATGGGCACCGTGAACCTCCTCGAGGTCGTGCGGGAACTCGGCGGTGTGGAGAGTTTCCTCAACGTGACAACCGATAAGGTCTATGAGAACCCGGAGCAGGCGAATCACGGTTTTACCGAGGATGAGAAGCTGGACGGCTACGATCCCTACTCGAATTCGAAGAGCTGCTCGGAGCTGGTGACCCACTCCTACCAAAAGTCCTTTTTCTCGGAGCCGGGTGCAATGCGCATTTCCACCGCGCGCGCGGGCAATGTGATTGGCGGCGGTGATTTCGCGAAGGACAGAATTATCCCGGACTGCGTGCGGGCAACGGTAAAGGGAGAGGCAGTGGAACTTCGGAATCCCTATTCGACCCGTCCCTACCAGCATGTGCTGGAGCCGCTCTACGCGTATCTCATGATTGTGATGCAGCAGGCGAAGGAAGCAAAGTATGCGGGCTATTACAATGTAGGACCGGATGACTGCGACTGCGTGAGCACCGGAGAACTCGCGGATCTCTTTGTGAAGCACTGGGGTGAGCCGGCATCTTGGAAGAATGTGGCCGAGGCCAATGCGCCGCACGAGGCGGGTTTCCTGAAGCTTGACTGCGCAAAGCTCAAAAAGAGCTTTGGCTGGGCACCTATTTGGCATGTAGATCAGGCGGTCGGTGAGACCGTTCATTGGTATCAGGCCTGGGCTGAGGGCAAGGATTTGAATGCGGTGACGGAAGAGCAGATTCGAAATTTTCTCTCCGTAAAGTAAAATTTAGAGAGATGGCGAAATGCCATCTCTCTTAGTCGTGAGGGGGCTTACAACGAAGAGCATGAAACAACAGACGAAACAAAAGAAGGCGGGCTTATGGCAGCGCCTCGCATTACTCTTACTCTTGGAACTGGTCTTTTTCTATCTGGTGCAGCTTATTGTGCCGAGTTGCAATGTGCTGGTGGAGAAGGTTGACAATCGGTATGTCGGATATGTGAATGATCGTGAAGGATATCGCAAGATTACTTTTTCGAATGAGGGAAAAGGGCGAGTGCACAGCGATTTATATCACATTGACGAAGCCGTAGAAATAGATATTCCGAAGGAAACGGCAAGTGCGACTGTACCGGTCACGGTTTTGAATTTGGAGAAACTGCATCCGTACACATATCAAGGGATGTATGATGTGGTCATCCATAATGCAATTCCGAAACAGGCAGGAATATTCTTAGCACTTAATATCTGTCTGGCGCTTGTCTTGCTGTTTGCAAAGAAAAAGAACTATACACTGGCACAGTTTGCGACCTGCTTTTATTACCGCAGCAAAAAACAAACACCTTGGACGAAGAAGCAATGGACTTTATTGGGGATTATTCTGCTGATCAGTTTTGTGGTGGCGCCCGGCGTTGATTTGCCGAGTATCACTCGAATGATGTCACAGTTTGCGTCAGGAGGGGACATCTACCAAATTCAGAATCTGCGTGAGATTGAAGTGCATTTTTTTGAGTTCAATTCTTATCCCTATAATCCGGTGATGCTTTTGCTATATGCAATTCCCAATTTGCTTAGCTTTGGGTTTGCGCCGATTTATTTGCAGACCGCTTCACTCTGGTTACCGGCTGTTATTCTTAAAGTTTGCAATGCTCTTATGATGCGGGAGATGGTTCTGTCTTTAGAAGGATATATGCTGGACTGCGGCATGTTAGAGACAGTCTCAAAGACAAAATTTTGGCAGGCCTTTTTAACACCGCTCGTGTTTTATGTTGCCATTGTTTACATCCAATTGGATGTTCTTCCGATGTACTTACTCGGTGAAGGACTATTGCAACTGTTGCGGGAAAACGGTTCCAAAAAGAATCAGGCAATCGGCTCCGTCCTTGCAGCACTGGGCTGTTTTTGCAAGATGCAGAACCTGATGATGGCTCCGGCTTGTTTGCTGGTTTACTTTGTTTTAATCTGGCAGAGAAGAGGAGAACTGGTCAATGCAGTACTTTTTTTGGAGACACTGGTGCTTGGAATTGCAAATGTTTATGTAATCAATCCCAGCATAGGAATCTTTTTATCGCAGAATAAACAGAGCGATAGGATCTGGTTCTCCGTTTTTCAATATGTGCAAGGGGTGTATTTGTATATCACTCTGTTTGCTCTGATATTGCTGTTTTCCCTGGCTGCACTGCACTTAAAATCGACTGTCAGCCGGAGCGAATTGTTATTCGGAGCACTGCTGTTAAATGCAGCGATAGTGCTTCTCTTCAGTGCGACGATACTTGCAACACCCTCCGTATATATTCTGACTTTTCCTGCCTTTGTTTATCTTTTGCTTCGCGAGGATGATGCATTGCGGCGTTTGCTTATCTGGGGATTCTCGGCATTGATTTTGGCGGATGTCGTTCTGATGAGAATCGGTGATATTACCTCGGCTGTCAGTTACTTCGGACATGTCGGTTTCTTTACGCAGTTAGAGCAAAGTATGGCAGGAACAGAAGAGGGAATTAAAATTACTTCTTCACTTATGACAATTGCGAAGACCGGTATGGTATTATATACGATTTTGTTTTACGGAGAATTAAAGGCCTTGTTTGGCAAAAAGGCTGAGGAGGCTATCCACTGAGAGGAGATTTTCATGCAATCGGAAACCATTCACGAGGATATTTTTGACCGCATAATGGGCTTACCGGGGTTGCGGATTTTGAAGCCCTGGTACAGCAAACACAAGGAGGTACTCCTTTACCTCTTCTTCGGCGGGCTGGCGGTTTTCCTTAACCTGAGCCTCTTTGTCTTCTTCACTAAGAAGCTAGGCTGGGGTGACTTGTTTGCGAATGTCGTCGACTGGGTGATTTGTGTCCTGTTTCAGTTTATCACCAATAAGACTTGGGTATTTGAGGCAGAGACAGATTCCGCGAAGGGCTTGCTTGCACAGCTTGCCGGATTTTTTGGTGGGAGGTTATTGACCTTACTTCTGGAGGAATTGATTCTGGGAATTTTCATCGTGAGTCTGCACTGGAACCGAATTGGGGTGAAACTCGCAGCGCAGATTTTTGTAATCGTTTCGAACTATATCATCAGTAAGTTCTATGTGTTCAAAAAGAACGACTGAGTAAAAATCGCTGTTTGATATGTACCCTCTTTACTGGACACGAAAGTGTCACAGTAAGGAGGGTTTTA